>JBEKTV010000179.1:0-3440 GCA_049515675.1 Gammaproteobacteria bacterium
TTATTAGATAACGTCATTGATATCGATCAAAGCCCAATTGGCAGAACGCCCAGATCAAATCCTGCAACCTACACCGGCATATTTAATATCATTCGCGAATTATTCGCCGGCACCTTAGAATCTAGAGCAAGAGGTTATCAAATCGGTCGATTTAGTTTTAACGTCAAGGGCGGCAGATGCGAAGCTTGCCAAGGCGGCGGCATGATTAAAGTAGAAATGCATTTCTTGCCGGATATTTATGTACCTTGCGATGTGTGTAAAGGTCAGCGTTATAATCGTGAAACCCTAGAAGTACATTACAAAGGTAAAACTATTTTAGATGTATTAAACATGACAGTTGAAACCGCCGTAGAATTTTTCGCCCCAGTACCTTTATTAGCGAAAAAATTACAAACCTTAATGGATGTGGGTTTAGGTTATATACAACTCGGTCAAAGTGCGATTACACTTTCAGGTGGTGAAGCACAGCGCGTTAAACTTGCGAAAGAACTTGCCAAACGTGACACCGGCAATACTTTATATATTTTAGATGAACCCACAACGGGTTTACATTTTAATGACGTGCAAATGTTATTAGATGTGATACACAGACTACGTGATAAAGGTAATACTATTGTGGTGATTGAACATAATCTAGATGTAATCAAAACCGCAGATTGGATTATCGATTTAGGCCCAGAAGGTGGCAATGGCGGCGGAATGATAATCGCACAAGGCACACCTGAACAAGTGGTAAAATGTAAAGCTTCTTATACCGGACAGTTTTTAAAAGAGTTGTTAATTTAAAAAGCCATATCCAGTTACACTCGGAAATGTCGGCAATTCACCTAAAATATCTTGCTGCATCTCTACATCAGTATTCGAATACTCTGTTTGAGAAGAGTACCCTGTGCCTCTAAGCTTTTTCCAGTATGGACTGACTAGATTGTATGTAGGATCGTATACATATTCTGTTAGCGTATCGTGATAATTATCTAGACAATAACCAAGTCCTCCGCCAAATAAACCACCAACAATAAATACTAAAGCACTGTGTGACTGTGCCTGTTCCGCATCTTCTCTTCCTTCTGCAATAGTAGTGATTAGTGCTCCTGTAATTGCACATGTAGCAGCTCCAACAAAAGCACCAGCAGTAGAACCTTGATTACTTGGAATAAAAGCCTTAAGCAAATTCTCCCTGTCATTTTCAATTCGAGTTGTCCAAACTATAATATCGTTTTGAATTGCAGGATCAATTTCATGCACTGCTGCTTGAATAGCAGTCCAATCATCAGCGGTTTTACAACAACGTATCCAATTTTGGACAAAAATCTTTGTGGCTTTTTTCAACAATGTTAAAGGGCTATAATCCCTTCCGAAATTTAATCTAACATTTTCTAATGATTCAAGTCGCACTCGGGGAATTTGGTTATCATCAGTGAACTTGAATATAACAGGTTGTTTGATAAGGCTAAGACGTTGTGGATTATAGATACAAACACTAATCAGCTTTAAACGCAAAGCAATAGTCTTAGGTTCTGCGCTCTCTAATGCAATTTTAGCTTCATTAATTTCTGGTAAAGATAACAGGCCTTGCTCTTTATCAATATATTTAAGCAACCAGTTAGAATATTCTGTAATCAATCTTTCAATGTCAATTGGGAAACTCATCACTACCTCTTTAGAAGAATAAAGCTAAACTGCTATTGTAAGCTTACTTAATAACAAAGTCAAGGGTATTTTAATTCAACAAGCTATATCAATCCTAGATAATTAGAATTGATATAGGCTTAGTGCAAAACATGACATCCACTTTTTAATCAGGTAATATTGCCGCATGGAAAATATAACATTTATCGGCTCTGCCTGGTCTTTATTACCGCCGTTTGTGGCCATAGTGATGGCTGTCATTACGCATCGGGTGTTGATTTCTTTAGGGGCTGGAATTTTGGTGGGCGCTGCGCTCATTAATCAATTTGATATTCAAGCGACATTGTCTTACTTAGGCTCTATTGTAGTGTTATTAGTATGGGAAGATGGCAAGCTCAATGCCTGGAATATTTTAATTATTTTATTTTTATGTTTGCTCGGTATCATTGCGTGTTTGATTACTATTTCAGGTGGTAAGCGCGCGTTTACTGAATGGGCTTTATTACATGTAAAATCAAAACGCGGTGCGCGCTTGTTTACTGTATTTTTAGGCATGTTTTTATTTATTGACGATTATTTTAATACTTTAACGGTGGGTAATATTGCGCGTCCCTTAACCGATGCCCAACATGTACCGCGGGCCAAGCTTGCTTATTTAGTTGATTCTGTCGCAGCAAGCATTTGTATGTTATGTCCGTTTTCAAGTTGGGGTGCGTATATTATGGGGATTATGAGTACCCTACTTGTTGCCCATCATGTATTGGATTATTCTGCGCTCACTGCTTTTATCACTATTATTCCTATGAATTTATATCCTATTTTTGCGCTGTTAATGGCGCTTTCTATGGCATACTTAGGCTGGGATATTTTTGCGATGAAAAAACATTATCATCGCGCTAAAGAAGGTGAGCTGTATGATAAAAGTAAGGGCGCGATTTTAGGCGCTATTGAAGGCTTACATGAATATGACAATGGCTTTGTGTATGATTTAATTATTCCAATTGTGACTTTAATTATTGCGACTGTTTTTTCGTTATTATTTTATGGTTATGTCAATATCGGCGATAACCCAATTAGCTTTTTTACATTATTAGAAAATACTGATGTTGCTTTGGCATTGGTCACAGGTGCTTCGACTGGTTTATTGGTGACCTTGATTTTATATTGTAGAAAACAATTACATTTAGGTGATTATGGATCTGCGATTAAAAACGGTGTGAAAGCCATGTCGCCTGCAATTTATATTTTATTATTTGCCTGGACCATTATTCAGGTGATTAATGAATTAAATACTGGGCTTTATCTTGCACATTTAATCGATGATATTAATTTAAGCCTAGCTTATTTACCTTTGTTATTATTTTTGGTCGCTGGCATCACCGCATTTTCAACCGGAACCAGCTGGGGAACCTTTGGTATTATGCTGCCGCTTGCGGCCGATATTGTCATGGTGGGCGATCCTAATTTATTAATGCCAGCATTTGCTGCGGTATTAGCAGGTTCTGTATTTGGCGATCATTGTTCGCCTATTTCTGATACCACGATTTTATCCGCAACAGGTGCGGGTGCGAATCATATTGATCATGTGGTCACGCAATTGCCTTACGCCTTATTAATTGCATTGATTTCAGGGCTTGGATTTTTAGTATTGGGATTTACAGGCAGTGCATTATTAGCATTCGCAAGCTCAAGCGCTGCATTTTTAGTATGTTTGTTTATCATGAAGTTTTTGTCGCGTTAAATCTCGCAATATGTTCCCATCGCAATCGTGCGATTATAGGGTAAATGCAAAAACTCAATATCCAGCACCG
>JBEKTV010000180.1:0-4298 GCA_049515675.1 Gammaproteobacteria bacterium
TAGCATTCGACAATTCGTCACCCTACTTGAACAAGCAGTGATAAAAGTGCTGGCAGAATTAAATATAAGCGCTTAAGGCGATCGCAAAGCCCCTGGTGTTTATGTCAATGGTGCAAAAATTTGTGCAATTGGTTTGCGCGTACGGCATGGTTGCAGTTATCATGGCATTGCCTTTAATATTAATATGGATTTAGCGCCTTATTCGCGCATTAATCCCTGTGGTTTTGAAAACTTAACAGTCACACAAACTAAAGATTTAGGCGGACCTGATAATGTCGAAGTGGCAGGTCAATTATTTACGCAAGCGTTAGCAAAATTATTACCATGAATACTGAACAATTACAAAACCTAAGACGAGAATATCAACACATAAACCTTGATATTACGCCGCACCAAGACCCAATTAAATTCTGTGAAATATGGCTAAAACAAGCCATTGATGCACAAATGCCTGATGCAACCGCCATGGTGTTAGCAACGGCTAATAAAAACGCCGAGCCCTCAGCGCGTGTGGTTTTATTAAAGGGAATTGAAAACCAGCAATTTATTTTTTATAGCCATTATAAAAGCCATAAAGGCGAGGAAATTGCTGAAAACCCCGTGGTCGCCTTACATTTTTTCTGGCCACTATTAGAGCGACAAATCCTGATTAAAGGCCACATAACGCCTATTGAACCTAGTGAATCAGATGCCTATTTCGGGATGCGTCCACGGGCAAGCCAAATCGCAACCATAGCGTCGCATCAAAGCCAAGTGATTGATTCTAGAGAAGATTTAATAAAAAATTATGAAAGGGTTGCCGCAGAATTTGCCGATAAACCCATTCCAAGGCCCAAAGATTGGGGCGGATATGCCGTCACACCCACTTATATTGAGTTTTGGCAAGGACGGGAAAGTCGTTTGCATGATAGAATTGCCTATAGCCTTAATAAAGGCAATTGGCTACAAAAAAGATTGTCTCCTTAAGATTGCCATCATAATTTTCCGATATAATCCGTCTAGATTGACAATATTCCAATTTTTAAGAGGATGTAAAAATAATGCGTGGTTTAGTATGGCTTCGTGCCGATTTAAGAATAAATGATAACAGTGCCCTATTTCATGCTTCACGTGAATGCCGAGATGGACTTATCGCCCTACATTGTATCCCGAGTAATTTAACACAAGCCCATTTTAATCAGCGCCAATACACGCTACTGCAGCAACAACTCACTGCGCTGCAACAAGACTTGGCCAAACTTAATATTCCCCTACTGATTAAAACCGTAGAAAACACAGATGACATTGAAACTGTTATTTTAGATTTAATGCAAACGCATCAGCTCGAAACACTGTATTACAACAATCGTTATGAGTTGGCGCAACGCACGCAAGACAAACACATTAATGCGCTGTTAGAAAAAAACCAATTAACAGTAAAACACTATACCGACCATTTAATTGCACCACCTGAAAAATTACTGACCCCCAAAGATAAACCTTTTACTTCACTCATTGCCTTTAAAAAAACTTGGCAAAGTTTTTTACGTCATGCGCAAATTCATCCTTTAGGTGCTGTTGAAAAACAAACTGTCGCTTTGCAAATAGACAGCGCATCAGCCCATTTACCTTGGCAAGCACAAGTTGATGCCCCTTGGTCATTAAAAGAATCATTGGCACAAATTTTATTAGCGCCAGAACATACCGACCAACTCAACACTTTATTTACTTATTTAACCGTAGGTTTAGTATCACCACGACAATTTATTCACACATTATTACAAGCAGAAAATGTACAACATAAACACGAAGTCGATAAATGGTTAAACTTATTGATCGAACGCGAATTTGACCACCACATTATGTTTCACTTTCCACATATTTGTGACCAACGTGATTTTATGCCTAACATGCATACCCTGCCTTGGCAAAAAGAGGAACAACTCCTGCAAGCTTGGCAAAATGGACAAACCGGTTATCCGCTGATAGATGCGTCCATGCGCTGCTTAAATCAAACTGGATATTTACCAGATGAATTATTACAAGCAAGCGCACTGTTTTTCACCAAAGTATTATTTATGGATTATCGTTTAGGTGAAGCGCATTTTGCTAACACGCGTATTGATTATGAATTTGCCACCAATAATGCGCTGTGGCAATGGAGTGCATCAACAGGTGCAGAAAGTGTGATTTACTCACGTATTCCACAACCTTCACGTCAAAGTGAAGTCTTTGACGCTACTGGCGAATTTATTCGTCAATATTGTCCAGAGCTTGCCAGCATAAATGCCATTGGCATTCACGACCCGCATTATCATGCCCGTGATGTGGTGACGGCACAAGGTTATCCTGATCCTATTGTTGACTACAATACTATGCGCAAGAAAACCATTTATCACTTTAAGTCTTTAAATAAGTCCTTAAAATCCAGTGATTTTGTGGCGGAAACGATTTAAAGCGCTACGCAATAACCTATCGAGCCATCTGGCAATACCGCATTACAAATACTCGCGGTATTGGCCAGTTGTTCATCTGTCACCATCGCACCTAATAAATTAGCATCGCTTAAATTCGCATGATTTAATAATGCATTGCTTAAATCCGCATATTGTAAGTTTGCATGATTAAGCACCGCATAAGTCAAATTAGCACCGCGCAAACGTGCACCATATAAATAAGCATAAGGCCAATTAACATGGTAGAGCACGGCAGAACTCATGCTGGCTTCAAAAAAATTGGGGGCATACAATTGGCTATATGAAAAATTGGCTTCATCAATATTTGCGCCCATAAAATTTACATACTCGCCTTGATTCCAAAGTGTTACTTTTAGATTGGGCAAATCTGCATAGGAAAAATCGGCATTAGATAATTCATTATTATGCAACATTAAACCTAAGCCTTGTAGTTGCTGCGCATTAACATTAGAAAAATTAAGTCGCTCAATGCTAGAACCATAAACATAAGCACCAGTTAATACCGATTCGGTGAAATCATCGCTGCCTAAAATTTCTGGTGAGAAATTTAATTCATTTAAATCACAGCGCTCACATTGGTGGGTGATGATAAAACGCTCAAGCTGTCTTGGATCGTAGGCATAAGTCGTTGATGTGATGGCACAAAACAATATAGCAACACGCGCACAAAATGATTTGTTCATAGTTTTTCCTGCATATAAAAAAATTTATTTTTTAATTTTAAAATTAAATTGGTCTTATAGTACAGACATTTTCACTTTTTGTGAAGAGTTTGTTAAATTAATATTGATAAGTTAATTATTACGTAACATGTTGATTTTATAGAATTTTTACAAAATTAGTTTATAATCATACTAATTAATTATATGTTTTATATTATAAGGAGATTGACATGAGACCAGAGGAAAGACAACTACAACAAATGTTTCAAGCCATGCAAAACGGTAGGTTCATAAGCACAACCTCGCCTCCGAGTAACGTTATCACCAGCCCCAAAACGCCTGCTCGCAAACGCCAAATAACAGGCGCATCTAAAATGCCCGCTACGGCTAACTCTCCAATAACTAAGTCTCCCATAACAAGCGATCGCTTAACCAAGAAGATAAAATTAACTGGAAACACTAACGAAAATTTAATTATTATTTTACTTGGTGAAGTGAGTTTAAAAAAGTACGCTGAGGCTATCAATACTTTACAGTCATTATCTACTGATTTAGCAAGTTTAAATTCAACACAATTATCATCCATTTTTGACACGCTAACAACTTTAAGCAATACCTTAGCTCCATCAGATCCGAATTTTGAGCTATTACAAAATGTGTTTGCAAAATTCTTGACCGTTGAAACCACTGATTTAAATTTAGATGATGTTAAAAAGCTCAATATTAGAAATCAATTACTTTTAGATCGTTACAAATTAGAACAGGCCATTGCTAATAAAGACTATAAAACCGCCATTGATTTATTTATTAGTCTATCAGCTAAAAATGCCACGCAGGCATTTACTCATGCAGAAATTGTTAATCTTTACTCAGTACTGACATCAAATACAACATTTTCAGAAAACTTTTATCGACTTTCTGAATTGCAAGAAATCATAGGTGGATGTATAGAATATGCGAAGAAGATGCAGGAGTCGATAAGAACAGAATTTTTACAGCCTGATTTTCAAGAATGTTATTATTACTACCAATCCATATTAGAACACCATAATAATCAGCCTTTTGAAGAAATAAATGCCTTACTAATGGCTATAGCCAAAGCTGGCGACAGATTGGTGCATGAAAGTCAACAATCCGAAGAACAACAGGAAACTGCTATTCGAATACATCAATATTTAGC
>JBEKTV010000181.1:0-3350 GCA_049515675.1 Gammaproteobacteria bacterium
AAGCTCTCGCTCCGGGTTCACCATTGAATACATTTAATAAATGTCTTGCCATGGGCCAAAAGTGATGGCCGTTTTGTGCTTGCTGATTCATATAGTCTAAATATTGCATAATGATTTCTTTGCGAGATAAATCTGTATTTTGCATCCAGTAAAAAGGATTTTCATAAGCGCTGCGGCCTATCATTACACCATCCACATGTTGTAAATGTTCGTGTGCTTGTTCTATGGTTTTAATGCCACCGTTAATAATGATATTTAAATGAGGATAATCTTTTTTGAGTTGATAGACACGATCATATTGCAGTGGCGGGATTTCGCGATTTTGTTTTGGACTTAAACCATTTAACCAGGCTTTGCGTGCATGAATAATAAAAGTCTGACAAGGTGCTTGTTGCACGGTCTCGATAAATTTTTGTAAAAACGCATAATCATCAAATTCATCAATACCAATACGGGTTTTGACGGTTACGGGAATCTGCACACTTTGTTGCATCTGTGCCACACATTCTGCCACTAATGCAGGCTCTTTCATTAAGCAGGCACCAAAACGACCTGAATTGACTTTATCACTTGGGCAGCCAATATTAATATTAATTTCATCATAACCAAAATCCTCGCCCATTTTTGCACAAATCGCTAACTGCGATGGATCATAACCGCCTAATTGTAAGGCAATGGGATGTTCTTCTTGAGAAAAAGCCAAATAACGTTTAGGGTCGCTGTGAAGTAGCGCACCTGTTGTGACCATTTCTGTATATAAACGCACATCAGGCATAATTAAACGCATTAAATAGCGAAAATGCCTGTCGGTCCACGCCATCATGGGGGCTATAGAAAGCTGTGAGTATTGTGCTGTCATTTTCATTGGTTTCCATGATAAAATTCGCGCTTATTATACCATTAATCAAAAAGTTAGAGGACTAAAAAATGAATCCTAATGTAATCCCCGCTGGACGTGAAGTGCCAGATGACATCCACATTATTATTGAAATCCCTGCGCATAGCGACCCTGTGAAATATGAAATTGATAAAGATTCCGGCGCCTTATTTGTCGATAGATTTGTGGCCACCGGCATGCGTTATCCATGTAATTATGGTTATATTCCCAATACCTTATCTGAAGATGGCGACCCGGTTGATGGTTTAGTGATTACCCCTTTTCCTATCGTACCAGGATCTGTGATTCGCGCACGTCCCATTGGCTTATTAAAAATGGAAGATGAATCTGGGCTTGATAATAAAGTGTTGGCGGTTCCTGTGCAGAAATTATCACGTCAATATGATCATATTAAATCATATACCGATGTTGACCCCATTTTAATTGCGCAAATCGAGCATTTTTTCACTCAGTATAAAAGTTTAGAACCTGGCAAATGGGTGAAGGTCACAGGTTGGGCTGGACTTGATGCCGCTAGGCAAGAAATTAATAGCGGCATTACAAGGTTTAATGAAGCTTAATGATTATGCTGATCAACAGTGCGTTTATCTACAACTGGAACATCTTTACAGATATTCGCACTGTTTTGAAATTCTAAACAAATCGGCACTAAAGTATCTGTGGTCAATTCATTATTGACATTAATCAACATCAAATGAAAATCACCGGGTTGTAAAACTAATTCTTGTCCTGGCAATAAAGTAATTGTTTCTACAGCTCGCATTTTCATCACACCATCTTGCATAGATACTGAATGCAATTCTACTTTTTCCGCCATAGACGAAAATGCACCTTTGAGTACATAAGTGACTTTGCTGTTATTATCTATAGTCATATATGCAGCAGTATTATTTTGCCCTGGAATTAAAGGCTGAACATACGCGCCGCTAATCACAAGATCAGAATTTTTAATCGGTGCAGGATTTGCAGGCGCAGGCGTGATTGGAGCAGGATTTGCGGGCACAGGTTTTACTGCTTCAGCATTTTTAGTATCATTCGGAATATTTTCATTTTGCGCAAATGCAGCAGCACTAAAAACAAACAGCAGTAAAAAAACATTCAATAATTTTTTCATTTTCATTCCTTATTTTTTATCACGCAATTCACGTAACACATATTGTAAAATACCACCATGCTGATAATACGCAATTTCTTGCGGCGTATCGAGCCTAACTCTCACAGAAAACCGCTTCGCACCACCTGTTTTACTGTGAGCAACCACAGTAATTTCAGACTCTGTTCCGTCTTCTAAGCCCTCAATATCAAAAAGCTCTTCTCCGGTTAATTCTAAATTAATCGCATTTTGATTATCTGAAAATTGCAAAGGTAAAATACCCATGCCAATTAAATTCGAGCGATGAATGCGCTCAAAACTTGCCGCAATCACTGCTTTCACACCTAATAAACAAGGACCTTTTGCAGCCCAATCGCGTGAAGAACCTGAACCATATTCACTCCCGGCTAAAATCACAAGTGGCACATGATCTTTTTGATAACGCATACTTGCATCATAAATCGACATGATTTCTTGGGTAGGCACATATTTAGTCCAACCACCTTCTGTTCCTGGTGCTAATTGATTACGCAAGCGCACATTGGCAAATGTACCGCGCATCATGACTTCATGATTACCACGACGCGACCCATACGAATTAAAATCTTTGGGCTCTACGCCTTCATGAATTAAATAACGACCAGCGGGACTATCGAGCGCAATATCACCTGCGGGCGAAATATGATCGGTGGTCACACTATCACCTAATAATGCTAAACATCGTGCGCCGACAATAGGACGAATGCCAGGTGCTTTTACCGGCATATTCTTAAAATAAGGCGGATTTTTTACATAAGTAGAATCATCTTGCCAGGCAAACAATTCACCTGTTGGGACTTTTAAGGCATTCCAATTTTTATCGCCCTTGAAAACATCTTTATAACTATCGGTAAACATTTGTGCTTTCACGTTCAAGGCAACGCATTCATTAATTTCATGTTGTGTTGGCCATAAATCACGTAAATAAATAGGATTATTTTGTTGATCATGACCTAAAGGCTCGGTTTGCCAATCAATATCCATACGCCCTGCCAATGCATAAGCGACGACTAAAGGCGGAGAGGCTAAATAATTCATTTGCACTTGCGGATGAATGCGACCTTCAAAATTACGATTGCCTGATAATACCGCGCTCACGGTTAATTTTTTCTCATCAATTGCTTTAGCAACATCTGGTGGCAGCGGTCCTGAATTACCAATACAGGTAGTACACCCATAACCGACTAATTGAAAACCTAAAGCATTTAAATGTGTTGTTAAATCTGCGCGGTCTAAATATTCTGTCACTACACGAGAGCCTGGCGCTAAACTGGTTTTTACCCAAGATGGTACTTTTAAGCCGATGGAATGGGCTTTTTT
>JBEKTV010000182.1:0-3331 GCA_049515675.1 Gammaproteobacteria bacterium
CTCATTAATTAATAGTCGGTTACTTAAGAAATAGCAAATTCTTGACTCTTACCCCGTATTTTTACCTAGTTCTGTCAAAAAAGTGTAATTTAGGCTTGACTCGAATCTAGGAAACTATATAATACAAGCAAGCTTAAAAACAAAGTCAATAGTTAGTACATAGGGTACTAGCGCCCAGATTAGGAATCGGTATCAAATATGCTGTTGAACGGTTGCTAATGACTTTGTAAAACTCTTGACACAAAGGTAACACTGATGCCAGGATGGAGCTTAGAAAATCTCAAAAAGTCTTACTACGAATCTATTTCAGGCGTTTCATACGATCAATTATCTGATTATGATCAATTCGATGATGAAGTTAAAACTCCCAGAGATAAATACCCAAGTATTCTCGTTCCATACCGTAAAAGAACAAAAGGCAAGTACAGACCACTCACCAGTAGCGGCGCTTTAAATACTTATTTGGGACTCAATCAAAGTCATGTTCCACTCGTTATACTAACTATTGAAAATTGGCACAATACTTTCCTTCACAATGGGTATGAAGGTGAAGATAATCTCGGTTATTGGCAAGACTTAGGTCTTAGCATGGGTGTCACAATTATGTCTCCTTGGGCAGCGATACCTATTGCTTTATATGTAGCATTAACTTTGTGGTATGCTCGCTCAGTTATACAAAAAAATATTGTTTATAACGAAAACAGAATAAAATATTTAACGGCATTACAAAAAAGTAAAACCAATGTTAATGAGCAAATGGGGTATACTTTCAGTGTAATTAATCACCTTAATAAAACGAAAATTAATGATGAAGCATTTCGTGATAAACATCAGCCTTTATTAGATTTTAATGAAGTTCAATTAAAAATTGATCCACCAAAAAAATTCTTTAGAGCAGTATTAATATTTGGCATTCTTTTCTTAGTAATACTCCCTCCCTCCTGGGTCATTCTAGCAACCCTATTATGTGCTGCCATAGTAACAAGATTCGACTATAAAGCACTTAATACAGAGCTCAATAAAGATATCGCGATAAAAAAATTACAATGGGAATTAATTACATTTCAAAATGAATATATAGCTGCTCTGAATAAGAAAAGAAACATTATTTTTGCTCCAATTAATGATGCGGATAAAACCACTTATGATATTCCTGATCATCCTACATTAGATAATCACAAGGTTTCTGTCGATCGATTTTTCACTAGGCTTGGTATGAACTCAGGTTATATGGGCTTTAGTATGATCACTTTATTTGGCCTACACAATCTCATGCTGGGCGGTGGCCTTGTTAGTACTATTTTTGTATTTGCATTGCCCGCAATTATTTGCATAAGCATTGGCGTTTATCATGCTATCCAAAATGATAAACTGTATAACTATTATGCAGATGAAATTTATAGCTTAAAAAGACAAAATGCACAATTAATGAAAGATTTAGCACATTTAAGGACAATTGTAAGTCATACCCTCACTGATAGTGATAAAATTTTAGCGCCACAAAAGGAATTGATAGTTCAAATCAACAACGAATCTAAAGCCATTTATAAATATTTTGAAGCCATTAAAAAAGTAGTTCGTCCATGGCAATTTTTTGGACTATTCGGTTTATTCGGAGTTATTTTAGCTACAGGTATGGCAACAGGCGGTATCATTGCGCTTGTGGCGGTGTTTGTAGTGGCATCAATTATTATGGGCTATGCCGACTATAAAACTCGCGCTTATAAAGAATCATTAGAAGGTGATATAAATTCTTTAAAAGAATCACAAATCAATTTATTAAATGAAAAACGCATATTATTAGAAAAAGCGCCGATTCCCCAGCCTACATCTGCGTCTTTACCTGCAGATACACGTGCATCTCCATCCTCAACTTCAGCTGCACAACCAATTGCACAGCAGAATAATAATGCTACACGACATGTTCAACCAGGTTCTCCTGTTACAGAACCTCACGGTTTTGAAGCAGATTCTCCTCGTAATCTAAGTCAACCCCCTCAAGATAGCATTTATAATATAGCTATTTTATCCGTAATTGTCAGTTCTTTAACTAATGCAACAACCTCTGTAGGGAAAAAAATCCTACCATTATGGGGAAGTACTCCACCTACTAGCCCAAATGCAGAAATTATAGAAATTGCTAGTACTGCTGCTCAAAGTCAAGTAATGCAGACGACAGAGACTGAGTTTATGTTTGGCTATAATTAATGGCGTCCCCAAGGGGATTCGAACCCCTGTTACTGCCGTGAAAGGGCAATGTCCTAGGCCTCTAGACGATGGGGACAATATTGGAAGAATATTATCGACAATTTACTGTGGAGCTAGGCGGGATGGAACCGCCGACCTCTTGCATGCCATGCATGCACCTAAACTCAAACCTGCGGTCAAAAACTAAAGCCCTGAGCGCCCTTGTTTAACCCGCCGGAATCATCGCACAAATCACATTTTCAGTCAAGGATTTGCACTTAAGATCCTGTAATACTTGAATTAAGGCGCATTATGCCCTCTTTTAAAATAATATGCAAGAAAGTTATTTATTGTTGCCTTTCAATAGAGAATGCTCAGAACAAAAATCTCTAAAAATTGATTTGGGGGAGCAATTATATTTGCTAAGACTATCAATTATTCCATACAACATTAATTGCAAAATGACAAATAATCGCTGAAGCATATGCCTTAAAGTATATAAGCTGACTAAATAATGAGTGTTTCGTAAAAAAAGGATCTGTGTATAATAAAAAAATTGAATTATGAGTAATGCAGAATCAGGATTCGTTTTTTTATTCTGGTTACAAAAATCGGTAGCATTTCTGATGATTATAAACCAATGGCTGTCCTTGGCATTGCACAACCACTATCACAAACTGAAATGCAACAGCTAGATGGAGTAGCAACTGTCATTTGCCAAAGATATGTTCAGTCCGTCAAAGTGTTGTTCATTAAGTGATAACAAGCAGGATTATTATTATGCGTATTTCGGTAAAGATATTTCTCCAAATGCGATTGATAAGAGTAAAATTATTTCATTTCGTCAGCATCAGGAGCAATTGACTATTCAATTCCAATTCGGTATGGATGATAGTAGAATCTATCACGCTTTTTAAAGATTTTCACCATCAAAAGAGGTTTTATAATGCCTAGAAAGAGAAATATACTTCCTTATATCTATACAGCAACAAAATCATTAGATACTGAATATATTTTTAGTGATAATGAAAAGGAAGATGCTACCGTTATCATTAAAGCTGGTGATACGCATGCTAGATTAAGAGCAGCTTATGATGATTTACTCGAAATACGTAACTTTTCCGGTTATAGAAAAAATATTGAC
>JBEKTV010000183.1:0-3316 GCA_049515675.1 Gammaproteobacteria bacterium
GCAAGCCGTCGCTTGTTCATAACTGGTTACATTTTTTTGGTCGGTAAAAAACCAGCCAAACATGCTGCCTACTGCTTGCGCGCACACAGCAATATTAGCAGCGCTCGCTGCACTTGCAAATCCATCACATAGCTCTTGGGTGGTTTTGGTTAATTTTTCATAAAAACCAGGCGCTTGGACTTTTTTTAAGGTGGCAAGTCCGGCCGTGACGGCAATTGGATTTCCCGATAAAGTACCTGCTTGATAAACCGGACCTTCTGGGGATAAATGTTGCATAATCGCTTTTTTGCCGCCAAACGCGCCTACAGGCAAGCCACCGCCAATCACTTTACCTAAAACAGTCATATCTGGCATTACATTATATAGAGTCTGAGCGCCGCCTAAATGCACGCGAAAACCAGTCATGACTTCATCAAAAATAAGTACGCTACCATATTGGTCACAAAGTTTACGCAGTCCTTGCAAAAATCCTGGCACAGGCGGAATACAATTCATATTACCCGCAACAGGCTCAACAATAATTGCCGCGATTTGTTCACCATATTGTTTAAATATGGACTCAACACTGTCTAAATCATTAAAATAAGCCGTTAAAGTATTTTCAACTGTGCCTTTAGGAACGCCGGGAGAACTTGGAATACCAAAAGTTAAGGCGCCGGAACCTGCTTTGACTAATAAAGAATCGCCATGGCCATGATAACAGCCAGAAAATTTAATGATTTTCTCGCGACCGGTATAACCTCTTGCTAAGCGAATGGCTGACATGGCGGCTTCCGTACCAGAGCTCACCAAACGCACTTGGTCTAAGGATGGCACTAAATGGCATAATAATTCACATAATTGTGTTTCTAATTTTGTAGGCGCACCAAAACTTAAACCATGTGTTGCGGCTTCTTGTACGGCTTTAACCACATCGAAATCGCAATGACCTAAAATGAGTGGTCCCCAAGAGCCCACATAATCGATATAAGCATTATCATCTTCATCAAATACTTGTGAACCTTTACCGCTTTTAAAGAAAATGGGCGTACCCCCTACGGCCTTAAAAGCTCGGACTGGGGAATTGACTCCGCCCGGAATATATTTTTTAGCTTCACTAAATAAAGCTTCTGAATGTGTGGTGTTTCTCATACAAACTCCTATGAAAATGTTTCACACACTAGCATATTTTGCGCAACCAAGTCCAGTTTAGTAATATAGGTATATATGATAAAAACCTTACCCCATTGCTGGTGGATTACACCCGATATCAACTCAAGCAAAGAGTGTGATCATTTACTTAAGCTACTAAACCAAAGAGTCGCAGAAGGCATTCGTCATATTCAATTTAGACAAACAAAATTGAATCTACATGAATTTGAAGTAGTATTTCATCAAGTATTTGATTATTGCAAAATGCATGGACTTACACTGATAATTAATGGTGAAGCAGCGCTTGCGGTGAAATTACATGCGGATGGATGTTATTTAAATTCTGATGTTTTGATGAATTGTCTTGAACGTCCTTTATCAAAAGATTATTGGGTTGGTGCTTATTGTCATAATCTTGAAGAATTATTACACGCAGAAAAAATAGATTTAGATTTTGTATCTTTATCACCTGTGCAAAAAACTTTATCTCATCCTGAACAAATACCTATGGGCTGGGATAATTTTGAAAAACTTATTCAACAGATTACATTACCCGTTTATGCATTAGGGGGTATGAAATTAAATGATAAAGATGAAGCCATTGCACGTGGCGGTAAGGGGATTATGGGGATTAGGTTTTAGATTAACATCAATGGATACAGCAGCCATGCTTAACTATATTTGGTTCGGGTTTTTCGCGATTAGCTTTTTAAGTGCAAGCGTTTTGTTTATTTTTCATGGACAAAGTGCAATTTTCGGTGACATGATCACGGCGTTATTTGCAAGCGCTAAGCAATCGGTTGAGATCATTATTGGGCTGATTGGAATGATGTGTTTTTGGCTGGGGATGTTTGAGATTGCTAAAAATGCCAAAATCGTCGATAAACTTGCGATTTTTTTAGCGCCTTTATTTCAAAGAATTATGCCAGATGTGCCTAAGCACCATCCCGCGCATGCGAGTATGACCATGAATATTGCTGCGAATATGTTAGGGCTTGATAATGCGGCAACGCCTATGGGATTGCAAGCCATGAAAGATTTGCAAACCTTAAATCCGAGTAAAACCATTGCCAGTAATGCGCAGATTTTATTTATGGTGATTAATAGTTCTGCAGTTACCTTGATTCCTATTTCGATTTTAATGTATCGCTCACAAATGGGATCTGATAACCCGGCTTTAGTGTTTATTCCCTTGTTACTCGCAACGAGTGCATCTACTTGCGTAGGCTTTTTTTCGGTTGCCATTATGCAAAAAATTAAAATTTTTCAGCCTGTGGTGCTGATGTACTTATTGGGGTTTGCGTTATTTATCAGTAGCATTATTTTTTATTTCACCCAACTTGCACAGAGTGATTTAATTAACCAGTCGCAATTGATTTCTAATATTGCGCTTATCAGTATAGTAATGCTGTTTTTAGGCGTGGGTATTATTAAAAAAGTAGATGTCTATTCGTCTTTTATTAAAGGCGCAAAACAAGGCGTAAAGATCAGTATCAAAATTTTACCCTATCTTGTAGCCATGTTATGTGCAATTGCATTATTAAGAAGCAGTGAGGCTTTGAATTTTTTTAGTAATGGCATTGCCAGCATAGTGCGATTTTTTGGTTTTGATGATGCATTTGTGCCCGCACTGAATACTGCACTCATGCGGCCACTCAGTGGTTCTGCATCCCGCGCGATGATGCTAGAAACCATGCAACATTATGGCGTAGATAGTTTCCCTGCGCTTGTTTCTGCCGTAATTCAAGGCAGTACTGAAACTACATTTTATGTGCTTGCGCTTTATTTTGGCTGTGTGGGTATTACGCATGGTCGGCATGCGCTAGGATGTGCATTATTGGCAGATATAGCAGGCATTGTGGCAGCAATTTTATTGTGTTATTGGTTTTTTGTTTGAGCAAGGTTTGCAATAAATGTATCTATCAATTGCCTTGAAATACTAATCCCTCGTGGAATTTGTGGTAAATTATCGACGCTATACCATGCGGCTGCTTCGATTTCTTTATTGTCAATTTGCAACTCTCCTGCCGCATATTCTGCAAAATAACCTAGCATTAAAGTATTTGGAAATGGCCAGGCTTGCGAGCCAAAATAGCGAATATTTTTAACATCGATATTCACTTCTTCTTTTACTTCTCTCATGATTGTTTCTTCAACACTCTCCCCAGGCGACACATAACCTGCA
>JBEKTV010000184.1:0-645 GCA_049515675.1 Gammaproteobacteria bacterium
ATGCCAAAAAATGGGTGGCACAGCTGCGTTTGTGGATGCGGAACATGCACTAGATCCCAAATACGCCGAAAAATTAGGCGTGAATATGGATGATTTATTGGTGTCACAACCTGATACGGGTGAGCAAGCCTTAGAAATTACCGATATGTTAGTGAGATCAGGTGCGGTTGATTTAATTGTCATCGACTCTGTTGCTGCCTTAACGCCTAAAGCTGAAATTGAAGGTGAAATGGGCGATAGTCATATGGGTTTACATGCCCGCTTAATGTCACAAGCCTTGCGTAAACTTACTGGTAATATTAAACGTTCCAACACATTAGTGGTGTTTATTAACCAAATCCGTATGAAAATTGGCGTGATGTTTGGTAGTCCTGAAACCACAACCGGTGGTAATGCCTTAAAATTCTATGCTTCTGTACGCTTAGATATTCGTCGTATTGGTGCTATTAAACAAGGTGAAGAAGTCATTGGTAGTGAAACCCGCGTGAAAGTTGTGAAAAACAAAGTTGCGCCGCCGTTTCGCGAAGCGAAGTTTGATATTTATTACGGCGAAGGTACATCACGTGAAAGTGAACTCATTGAATTAGGCGTTGAGCATAATTTAATTGATAAATCAGGTGCATGGTATAGTTATCAAGGCACACG
>JBEKTV010000184.1:653-3968 GCA_049515675.1 Gammaproteobacteria bacterium
ACACGTATTGGTCAAGGTAAAGAAAATGTGCGTCAATATTTCAAAGAACATCCAGAAATGGCACAAGAGATTGAGAAAATCATACGTGATAAATTATTATCTACAGCCAATATTAAAAAAGCGATTAGCGCGGGAGCCGCGGTTGAAGAAGATGATGTGGTGCTGGAAGATTAAGTATGAATAGTTCTCAAATCAGAGAAAAATTTCTAAATTACTTCAAAGAACATGGGCACACGATTGTGCCCAGTAGTTCGCTTATTCCAGGCAACGACCCTACATTATTATTTACCAATGCCGGCATGGTGCAATTCAAAGACGTATTCTTAGGTGAAAAACGTGAATATAATCGCGCAGCCAGTAGCCAGCGTTGCGTACGCGCAGGTGGTAAACATAATGATTTAGAAAATGTGGGTTATACCGCACGTCATCATACTTTTTTTGAAATGTTAGGCAATTTCAGTTTCGGCGATTATTTTAAGCGTGAAGCCATAGGTTTTGCTTGGAAATTTTTAACTGAAGAATTAAAACTACCTAAAGAAAAATTGTGGGTAACCGTTTTTAAAGATGATGATGAAGCCGCAGATATTTGGATTAAAGAATTTCATATTGACCCCAAACGCTTAACCCGCTGTGGTGAAAAAGATAATTTTTGGTCTATGGGGGACACCGGTCCTTGTGGTCCTTGTACTGAAATATTTTATGATCACGGCGAAGCAGTGTTTGGTGGCCCTCCTGGAACACCTGATGCCGATGGCGATAGATATATTGAAATCTGGAATTTAGTGTTTATGCAATATAACCGCGATGCTAGCGGTAAACTCACACCACTGCCTAAACCTTCAGTTGATACCGGAATGGGGTTAGAGCGTATCGCCGCAGTCATGCAAGGTGTACACAGTAATTATGAAATTGATATTTTTAAACATTTAATTGCAGATATTGCCAAAATTACCCATACGCAAGAGTTAAATCATATTTCACTGCGTGTGATAGCCGATCATATTCGCTCCACTTCGTTTTTAATTTTAGATGGCGTGCGTCCATCAAACGAAGGTCGCGGATATGTATTACGCAGAATTATTCGCAGAGCTGTACGTCACGGTTCACAATTAGGCATGCATCAGCCATTTTTTTACAAAGTGACAGCATCATTAGTCAAACAAATGGGCGAGGCTTATCCTGAACTTGCGAAAGCTCAAACAACTATTGAGCGCGTATTAAAACAAGAAGAAGAACAATTTGCCCGCACCTTAGACCAAGGTTTAAATGTTTTAGAAGATGCCTTGAAAAAAATACAAGGCAACGAAATCCCAGGCGAGATTATTTTTAAACTTTATGATACTTACGGATTCCCAGTTGATTTAACCGGTGATATTGCCCGTGAGCGACAAATGACGCTCGACATCAACAGTTTTGAACGTTTAATGCAAGAGCAGCGTAGCAAAGCCCAAGCCGCCAGCCAATTTGGCACGCAAACATTATTAACTAGCGATGCTAAAACAGAATTTACCGGTTATCACACCTTAAGTGAATTTACCAAAATTTATGAAATCTTTGTAGAAGGTGAAAAAACTGAGAAAATCACTGCAGGTCAATCTGCAGCGATTATTTTAACTCAAACACCATTTTACGCAGAATCCGGCGGACAAGTGGGTGATGTCGGTGAATTTGTTTGTAAACATGGTTTATTTAAAGTCATCGATACCCAAAAATCAGCAAATGCGATTATTCATCACGGTTCGTTAATTGAAGGTGAACTTAGCGTTGGTGATGCGCTGCAAGCAGTCGTTGATTTAAATAAACGTAAAGCCACGGCGCTTAATCATTCAGCTACCCATTTATTACATGCTGCACTGAAACAAATCTTGGGTGATCACGTGATGCAAAAAGGATCTTTAGTATCGCCAGAACGTTTACGTTTTGATTTTACTCATTTTGAGCCTATGACGCATGATCAAATCACTCAAGTTGAAAATCTAGTCAACGAAAAAATCCGTGAAAACGCGAGTGCTGAAATTACAGTCATGAGCACCGACGAAGCGCTAAAATCAGGTGCAGTCGCATTATTTGGTGAAAAATACGGCGACAAGGTACGTGTACTTAATATGAATGAAGGTTTTTCCATAGAACTTTGCGGTGGTACGCATGTAGAATCAAGCGGTGAAATTGGTTTATTCAAAATCATTTCCGAATCTGGCAGCGCCGCTGGCATACGCCGTATTGAAGGCTTAACAGGGCAGGGCGCGCTTGATTATTGCCAAGCACAAAATAATCAATTGCATGAATTAGCTAAATTATTAAAAACCAATACGCAAGAATTATTACCAAAAGTACAACAAGCCTTAGATAAAACTAAAACCCTAGAAAAACAATTACAGCAAATCAACACACAATTAAGCAAAAAAGAAGCCGGTGATTTATTATCCCTTGCAAAAGAAATCTCTGGATTTAAAGTGCTGACATCCATTCAAATTGACGCCAAAATGCTGCGCGAGCAAATTGATGATTTAAAATCCCGTGAACCTATGATTGTGGTTTGTCTAGCCAGCATAGAAAATGAAAAAATAACTTTAGCCGCAGGCGTAGGCAAATCCGCCCAACAAAAAATTTCTGCAATTGATCTAGTTAATTTTGTTGCAGCCCAATTAGGCGGTAAAGGCGGCGGCAGACCCGATGTCGCCCAAGCCGGCGCAAATGGCACGCAGACACAATTAGAACAATCTTTATCTAGTGTTATTCATTGGATGACAGATAAATAGATCTCCATTGTGATTGCTTGGTTTTACAAATAGTCTGAGACTTATCTTGAGCTTCACAGCTTTATCGATTATTCTAAATGATTAACTTTTTAACTTAGGTTCAATATGACACTGATAGTACAAAAATACGGTGGCAGCTCTATGGGCAGCCTTGAGCGCATTCAACATGTTGCTCGTAAAGTATTTGCTGCCAGCCAAAAACAACCGGTAGTGGTTGTGGTTTCCGCCATGCAAGGTGAGACAGATAGATTACTATATTTAGCGAATACTTTATGTTCAAAACCGAACGGCCGGGAATTAGATGCATTGCTTGCAACCGGTGAACAAGCAAGTAGTGCGTTATTGGCGATTGCTTTATATGAATTAGGGGCAAAAGCGCGTTGTTATAATGGCGCGCAAGTGCCGATTTTGACAGATGATGTTCATACTAAAGCAACTATTACGCATATTAATACCGATAATATTCAAAGAGATTTAAAAGATGGGTATATTATTATCGTTGCTGGCTTTCAGGGTGTTAATGAAAAGGGAGATTTGACTACATTAGGCCGTGGCG
>JBEKTV010000185.1:0-3292 GCA_049515675.1 Gammaproteobacteria bacterium
GGCCTTCGTGTAGTTGCTGCAAAAATGATGCATTTGAGTCCTAAGCAAGCTGGGCAATTTTATGCAGTGCATCAAGCCCGCCCTTTTTATAAAGATTTAGTGGATTTTATGAGCCGTGGTCCGGTAATGGTGCAAGTATTGGCTGGTGAAAATGCAATTGCAAAACACCGTGAAATCATGGGTGCAACTAATCCAAAAGATGCAGCGCCTGGCACTATTCGTGCAGATTTTGCAAAATCAATTGATGAAAATGCGGTGCATGGATCAGATGGTCCTGAAACTGCTGCGCAGGAAATTGCATTTTTCTTTGCACAAAAAGAACTTTGCCCACGCGATTAGCTGTGTGGAATCGGCAAATGGTGTTGTTTTCATTTTGTGCTCATTGCCTATGCTTTTATTGTTAATTTATGATAAATAATCGGGTGTATTTGCTTTTTAAGGCCGGAGGCCTTAGATTTTTCTAGCCCAGGGTCTAGGCATGTCTTCATGCCGTAACCCTGGGTTAAAGATAAAAAAAATTCAAGCGCTGAAAGCGCGCGACAAAATGCAGGAAAAAATGAAAATAATGACGATTTTTATCGCAGCATTTCTTGCTGCGTGTGCGCATCATCAAACTATTGAAAACACCACCGCTGCCGATTATAACGTGCAACTCGGCTTAGGTTATTTAGAAAAAGGTGACAACGTTCGCGCTAAAGAAAAACTATTACGCGCAACAGCGCAAGCGCCAGAATTAGTGGATGCCCATTTAGCGCTTGCTTATTATTATGAACAAATGGGCCAGATACAGCCCGCCGAGCAATCTTATCAAAATGCCTTAAAACTCACACGGAGCGCAGGACGTGTTAATAATAATTACGGCGCATTTTTATGTCAGCAGGGTGCTTACGCTAAATCTATGCAATATTTTCAACGCGCAATCGATGATGCCTCATATCCTCAAACCGCCAAAGCCTATGAAAACGCCGCATTCTGTAGTGTGATGCGACATGATTTTAAAGCAGCAAGCGAGTATGCTGATTTAGCCGTACAACAAGATCCCAGTAAACAAGACATTTTCCTCAAATTAAGCTATTTACTAGAGCAGCAAGGCGAAAAAGAACAAGCTGACCTTTATATAAAACGTTATCATCTGACAAATTCGTGATAGAATTCTCCCATGATCCAATTCCAAGCCATACGCGGCATGCACGATACAGTGCCTGCGCAAATCGGTGACTGGCAGTATCTTGAAAGTATCCTGCGGCAGTTAACGGCCGCCTATGGTTGTCAGGAAATTCGCTCTCCCATTCTTGAAGCTACAAAATTATTTAAGCGTACCGTGGGCGAAGAATCCGATATTGTCACCAAAGAAATGTATACATTTTCTGATCGCAGTGATGAATCTGTGACATTACGACCCGAAGCCACAGTCGGTTGCGTACGCGCCGCGCTAGAACATGGCTTGTTATTTAAGCAAACCCAAAAACTTTGGTATTGCGGTCCAATGTTTCGCTACGAGCGTCCACAAAAAGGTCGCCTGCGCCAATTTCATCAATTTGGGGTAGAAGCCTTGGGTATGCCTGGCCCTGATATTGATGCTGAAATTATTGCGCTCACCGCAAGACTTTGGCAATTATTAGGGGTGAGCCAACATCTATATTTAGAAATTAATTCCCTAGGCACCGCAAATGCAAGAGCTGCCCACCGCGCAGCATTAGTGACTTATTTTAATAAAAACGCCGATCTATTAGATGAAGACAGCCAAAGACGTTTGACCACTAATCCACTTAGAATTCTAGACAGTAAAAATCCGGCCATGCGCGACATGTTAGATTCAGCGCCGGCATTATTGGATTATTTAGATGAAGAGTCTAAAGCGCATTTTCAGCAACTACAGCAAATGCTAGCTGCCATGGGCATTCAATATAAAGTAAATCCTCGCCTAGTGCGCGGTTTAGATTATTATACAAAAACCGTTTTTGAATGGATGACGCATGATTTAGGTGCGCAAGGTACAATTTGTGCCGGCGGCCGTTATGATGGTTTAGTGGAACAATTAGGGGGTGAGCCTACGCCCGCATTTGGTTTTGCCCTTGGGTTAGAACGCTTGATTGATCTCATGCATTTAGAACATGAACCGCAAACAAGCCCCGCGCCACACGCATATTTTGTAATATTAGGTGAAAGTACAGTACAATCTGCATTAGTCTTGGCAGAGCGTTTACGTAATACTTTGCCAAATTTGCGCTTATCTACCCATATGGGTTCAGGCAGTGCAAAAAGCCAATTTAAGCGGGCCGATAAAAGTGGTGCGCTTTATGCGTTGATTTTGGGTGAAGATGAAATGAAAGCAAATATTGTCGCGGTCAAAGATTTACGCGGTGATTTTAATGCAAAGTTTTCTTGGGATGAATTAATTCAATTTTTAGGAGGGATTTGTGAACGCAATAGCAACGGATGAAGAAAACGTAATGATGATAAAAGTTTGGTGGCAAAAAAACCGCAAATGGTTAGTCACTGTGATTGTTTTAGCTGCTGTAGGATTTGGCGCTTACAAATATTATACCGGTAAACAAAATTCTACTGCTGAAGCCGCAAGTTTATTGTTCACCGAATTTTTCGGCGCGCATGAACAAGGCGACCCAGAGTTAACCGCATCATTAGCCAAACAAATACATGAAAATTATCCAACCACACCTTATGCAAATACGGTGGCATTAATGCTAGCTCACGATGCTGTTGATAAAAATGATTTAAAAGCAGCCGCAGAACAATTATCTTGGATAGTGGACAAAGGCCCAGCATTTGGAAAAGAAATTGCAAGAGCACGTTTAGCGCAAGTGAAAATTGCTGAGCAAGATCCAGAAGCGGCATTAAAATTAGTGTCTGATGTTAACGCCGGTGAATATCAACCTTTAATTGAAGAAGTGAAGGGCGATGCACTATTTGCATTAAAACGTTACAAAGATGCACGCACCGCTTATACCTCAGCCCTTGATGGTTATACCAAACTGGGCTTAGAAGCACATTTATTACAATTTAAATTGGATGCCTTGCCTTTATGAACATAAATTTAATTCCGGTTATTTTAGCAAGTTTAATTCTCGCAGCTTGCGGTAGTGATAAACCGGAACAAAATCCACCACATCCTTTAACCAATTACGCTGAACAAGTGAGCTACCAAGAAAGTGGTTCTGTGGATGTGGGTAGTGGTGATGGCGATACTTATTTACATTTTCAACCGGCTTTAATGAATAAAGACGATGATGTTTATATTTATGCCACAGATTATAAAGGCCGCGTCACTGCA
>JBEKTV010000186.1:0-3255 GCA_049515675.1 Gammaproteobacteria bacterium
TGGCGGCTTGGACTTGGGGCGCTTATATGGGTAAAGCCTCGTTAGAAACAGGTATCAATTTATGCGTATCCTCTTTTAGCCGGCATTTTGCCAATAGTACTTTGAATAAAGCCAAAGCCTGCGGGAATTATATTAATTCTATTTTGGCGACCCAAGAGGCAGTTGCCAATGGTTATGATGAAGTATTAATGCTAGATACCCAAGGTTTTGTTGCTGAAGCCAGTTCTTCGAATTTCTTTATGGTTGTGAATGGTGAACTGATTACACCACCTACAGATGCGTGTTTACAAGGCATTACCCGTGATTCTGTGATACAAATTGCCCGTGATTTAGGGATTCGTGTCATTGAAAGACGCATTACCCGCGATGAAGTGTATGTCGCTGATGAAGCATTTTTAACTGGAACTGCTGTAGAAATGGCGCCGATTTGCTCTGTTGATAGACGCACAATTGGTGAAGGCAAACCAGGGCCTGTTACTTTGCAATTACAAGAAGCTTTTTTTGCCGCAGTTTCTGGCAAAAGTAGCGTTTACCCCCAGTGGTTAACTTTGGTATAATTGTGGTTGCCAAATAGGATTATTTTCATTTTGCGCTCATGGCTAGCGCAAAATCGCTCAAAATGAAAATAAAATCCTATTTGGCAACGCTTTTATTTTGATGGGGGATGGAGCATAGCGCTTTGTCTTATTATTTAAAAATGAGGATCATATGCAAGAAAAACCATTGATTCAAGCGAACGCAGCACATAATTATAAAGTCAAAGACAGTGATCTGCCTTTGTGTTGTCCTATGCCCAATATGACCTTATGGAATAGTCATCCGCGGGTATATTTACCCATTGAAGCAACTGGGCAAGCGGATTGTCCTTATTGCAGCGCACATTTTGAATTAATATCATGAGCAAACCTAAAAAAATATTAATCATAGGCCCAAGTTGGATTGGCGATATGATTATGGCGCAAACATTATTTAAACTATTAAAACAGCGCGAAGATTGTATTATTGATGTACTCGCGCCCGCTCACAGTGCGGCTGTTGTGACACGTATGCCTGAAATTCGTCAACTCATTCCCCTGCCTTTAGGTCACGGAGAATTAGGTTTATTAAAACGTTATAAACTTGCCAAAGAATTACGTGCTGAGCATTACTCTCAAGCGATAGTCATGCCGCGCTCATTTAAATCTGCGCTCATTCCTTATTTTGCAAAAATTCCTGTGCGCACCGGTTGGATAGGTGAGTGTCGTTTTGGATTATTAAATGATGCGCGCAAATTAAATAAAGAAAAATTGCCATTATGTGTGCAACGTTTTGCCGCTCACGCATTTGCAAAAAATGAAACTATGCCAAAAGATTTACCTTGGCCGGAGTTAGCGCAGTCTGCACAATCACTTGCTGCAACCTTAAGCCAACATCCAGTTAAATTAGAAGCTAATCAGCCGATTTTAGCCTTGTGTCCAGGCGCTGCATTTGGTGAAGCCAAGCGCTGGCCTGCGGAACATTATGCGCAAGTAGCTATCGATAAATTAAAAGACGGTTGGGCTGTGTGGTTATTTGGATCTAAAGCAGAAATGCCGCAAACCCAAGCGATTCAAGATTTATGTGACAATCAATGCGTAGATTTTGCGGGCAAATTACAACTCACAGAAACTATGGATTTAATGTCATGTACTACAGCAGTGGTTGCCAATGATTCAGGGCTTATGCATATCGCTGCGGCACTTAATCGTCCGCTAGTGGTAGTGTATGGTTCTACTAGCCCTAAATTTACGCCACCTTTATCTACACAAGTAAAAATGGTCTCACTCGGTTTATCTTGTAGTCCTTGTTTTAAACGTGAATGTCCGCTAGGGCATTTAAATTGTTTGAAACAACTGACGCCTAATTTAGTGTTAAAAAGTTTAGCGGAATTAAACGTGTGATGATACGTACGCTTTATTCGATATTATTATTAGTATTCACACCATTTATTATATTACGACTTTATTGGCGTTCACTTAAAGCACCTGATTATCGTCAGCGTATTTCGGAACGTTTTGGCTTTTATGCAAATAATAAATTCATTCAAAATGGTATTTGCTTGCATGCCGTTTCAGTCGGTGAATTAATGGCAGCAAGGCCATTGATTACACATATTCAAAAAATATATCCAGATTTACCGTTAACGATCACAACCACAACACCTACGGCATCTAAACAGGTGAATATTATTTTCGGCGGTTCTGTACAACATGTGTATTTACCTTATGATTTACCCGGCGCGGTAAAACGTTTTCTGAAAGCCTTTAAGCCGCGATTATTTGTGATTATGGAAACAGAAATCTGGCCAAATCTTTTTTATACTTTAAACACAAACCATACGCCTTTAGTGATGGCAAATGCTAGGCTTGCTGAAAAATCACTGCGTGGTTATCAAAAATTTAAATTTTTCTTTGCAGGTGTTTTACACAATGTCACTTGTATTGCGACTCAATCTGAAATGGATGCCACCCATTTTAAACAATTAGATGTATCACCATCACAACTGATGGTGATGGGTAATTTAAAATATGATGTGTCAGTGCCACAAGATCAAGTGACAAAAGCAAAGGCCGTGCGTGCAACTTTTCCTCAGAAAAAAGTATGGATAGCAAGTAGCACCCATCCGCAAGAAGAAGATTTGATTCTTAATACAGCCATAAAAATAAAACAACAAGCGCCTAATACTTTATGTATTATTGCACCAAGACATCCAGAGCGTTTTGATGCGCTTGCTGCCAACGCTGTGGCGAGAAATTTAAATATCGCACGCCATAGTCAAGGACAATCAGTACAACAAGATACGGATATTTTACTGGCCGATACTTTGGGCGAATTATTTTATTTTTACGCCCTTTCGGATGTAGCTGTTGTCTGCGGTAGTTTTGCCAACATCGGTGGTCATAATATTCTAGAGCCAGCAAGTTTAGGTATGCCAATTATTGTAGGGCCGCAGATGTTTCATTTTAAAACGATACTTGCTGAGTTTTTGCGGTTTGATGCCATTGTGCAAATAGACGATAGTGAAGATTTATCACCGGTTTTATTGGGCTTATTAAATGATCCGCTTAGATCTGAACAAATGGGTTTGCGCGCGCAGGATATCGTATTAGCCAATCAAGGCGCGGTATTAAAGATCTTTCAGGTTTTGCAACCATTCATTGATTTGAATTAAATCCATCACTTCTAAAACGCCAGTTGCTTGTTTCAGCGAAAGTATACTTAAAATATAATTATATT
>JBEKTV010000187.1:0-3255 GCA_049515675.1 Gammaproteobacteria bacterium
GGCTTGTAAACCTGAAGCACAATTACGTTGTACGCAAAATGCAGGCACATCTTTTGCGCCTAACCTTAAGCCTACAATACGCGCAACATTAGGCTCAGCAGCATTCACCACTGTAGATCCTAAAATAATTTCATCTAATTGATTTGGCTGAAAATTTTGCCGTAATAATAAAGCTTGTCCACAAAAGGTCGCCAAATCGGAACTGCTAAATGGCCCAACATGTGTACGTGCTTTTAAAAATGGCGTTCTTGCGCCATCGACGATGTAAACGGCTTTAGATTCAGACATTATCATTCCTAAATGGTTTGCATACTTTTATTGTATATGACTTGTACTATTATTCCATGATGATGATTAAATACTTAAAGCTACTTCTACTGACGATTACCCTGGTCGCCTGCCAACAACAACAGCAAGCGCCAAGTCCTACTGTTGCTACAGCTAAAGCCCAATTATCAACTGTGGTGAAAACGGCCTCTTATGCTGGCACAGTCACAACGGTAGAAATGATAGAGCTGTTACCGCGTATTTCAGGTTACTTGCAAGAACGTGTATTTGAGCAAGGCCAATTAGTTAAAAAAGGCGATTTACTTTTCGTCATTGAACCTGACCAATATCAAGCCGCTGTATTACAAAAACAAGCTGATTTAGCAGCCGCAGAAGCGACATTAACCGAGAGAACTCTAAACGTTGAGCGTTTTCGCACACTTTATGAAAAACGTGTAGTGGCCAAAGCTAATCTTGACCAAGCCGAATCTGATTTTTCAAATGCAAAAGCAAATGTAGATGCAGCAAAAGCGGCATTAACCAATGCCGAGCTTGATCTCAGTTATACCAAAATTTATGCACCGATTACAGGACGCATTGGCGTCACGCAATTTAGCCCTGGCGATTATCTATCAACCAATACTTCAACCTTAACTACAATTGTGCAACTGGATCCTATTCGTGTTGTATTTTCTATTCCTGAAAAAGAATGGCTTGCGATTGAAACCAAATACAATCGCAGCGAGCAAAATATCAATGATTATTTAACGCCACGCATTCAATTAAGCGATGGTGCTATGTATCAAGGCAAAGGCTTTTTTGCATTTGTGGACAATCATATTGATAGTTCAACCGGCGCACTTGCAGTTTATGCCACGTTTGAAAATCCAAATGCCATTTTACTACCCGGACAATTTGTCAATGTGATTATTGAGCAAGGTCAAGCAAAACAAGCATTAATGGTGCCTAGCGCTGCGGTGTTATTTGATAAAAAAGGCCATTATATGTTATTGGTAAATCAAGATAGTGTTGTTGAACAACGCTATGTGAAAACTGGTATTGTGCAAGATGATAAAACTGAAATTCTAGAAGGCATTACAGCAGATGATGTGTTTATCGTTGACGGCTTACAAAAAGTCGCACCAGGAATTAAAGTAAATGTAAAACAAAATACTGCTTCTGCGTCATTGCGAACCGAAGGTGAAGCAATTCAGGTTGCCATTGCAAAACAGAATTCAGAACCTGGATTGCCGCGCTATGTGCGCAATGACGAGGGTTCATTATGAATTTCTCAGAATTTTTTATTCATAGGCCGCGATTTGCCATTGTTATTTCGGCGATATTTATTCTAGCCGGTATTATTGCCCTGCGTTTTATCCCCGCAGAACAATTTCCAGATATTACCCCACCACAAGTACAAGTCAGTGCAAGCTATCCAGGCGCGAGTGCTGAAGTGGTTGAATCCACTATAGCTATGCCTATTGAAGAGCAAGTCAATGGCGTAGATAATATGTTATATATGTCTTCTACCAGTGATAATAATGGTAGTTATTTATTAACCGTCACTTTTGCAGTAGGTACAGACCCTGATATTGCAACGATTAACGTGCAAAATCGCTTACAATTAGCAGAACCTCGTTTGCCAGATTTAGTACGCCGTATTGGTATTAGTGTGACCAAGCAATCTGCAGCGTTTTTAACCGTTATCAGTATTGTTTCTCCCGAGCAAACACATACGCCTTTATATCTGAGTAATTACGCCACAATTCACGTAATTGATGCCATAAAACGCGTTCACGGTGTGGGTAATGCCTCTATTTTCGGACCGCTGAATTATGCGATTCGTATTTGGCTTAATCCTGAACGTATGACCACTTTAGGTCTTACCACTACTGATGTTATGAATGCTTTAAATGATCAAAACGTGCAGGCTTCTATCGGACAAATTGGCGGACCACCTTATACTAAAGACCAAGCCTATCAATATACACTGCAAGCACGCGGCCGCTTAACAACACCCGAAGAATTCTCGCAAATTGTGATTAAAACCGGAAAAGACAATAGTATTATCAAACTAAAAGACATAGCCACTGTCGAACTTGGCTCGCAAAGTTATAGTTCTTATGGTGAATTAAATGGCGTTGCGGCAGCCAATATTGGTGTTTATCTGGCACCAGGGGCGAATGCGCTACAAGTCGTTGCTGATATTGATAAAGTCATGAAGCAACTCAAACAACAATTTCCCGATGATGTCGATTATAAAGTGCCTTATGATACGACTTTGTTTGTAAAACTTACGATTGAAGAAGTGATCATGACTTTAGTCCTCACCTTTTTTATTGTGGTGTTAGTGACTTATGTATTTTTAGGCGATTGGCGAGCCACATTAATTCCAACACTCGCAATTCCTGTATCCCTGATAGGCGTATTTTCTCTCTTACATGCGCTCGGTTATTCTATGAATACCATTACTTTATTTGCGCTAGTGCTCGCTATTGGTTTAGTTGTAGATGATGCTATTGTCGTGGTTGAAAACGTCTCACGTTTGCTCAATGAAACTTCACTCAACGCCAAAGAAGCGGCAATTCAATCTATGAAAGAAATCACGGGTCCTATTATTGCCACAACCTTGGTATTATTAGCTGTGTTTGTACCGGTGGCATTTTTCCCAGGTATTCAAGGTCAATTGTATCGACAGTTTGCGGTGACGATTTCCGGAACTGTGCTGATATCCGGTATTGTAGCATTAACCCTAAGCCCGGCCTTATGTGCGATTATTTTACGCAAAGAAAGACCGCCGATTAAAATCATTAAATTTTTTCAAAACGGCCTTGCAAACATCAGGCAGCGTTACGTCAATGGTGTTGAATATTTATTAAATCATAAAAAAATTGTCGGCGTCGGTGTATTGCTGAGTTTTATTTTATTTGCGATTATTTATCCAAGATTACCCAGCAGCTTTTTACCTACCGAAGATACCGGCATTAT
>JBEKTV010000188.1:0-3254 GCA_049515675.1 Gammaproteobacteria bacterium
GCATACGCGCAACGAATGCTTCATAGGCACTACTTGCCGCTGCTTTATCATGAAAACGGGTCACTAATTCAGTTGCAAGTTCCACCTTAATATCACGCGGATTGGCACCCTGATGTTTTACCGCATCCATATATAGATTAATTTCTTCATTACTACGCGCACTGAGTAATTCAAAATATCGCCACATTAAATCATCAGATATAGACATAATCTTACCAAACATATCTTCAGGCGCATCAGTGACACCAATATAATTGCCTAAAGATTTAGACATTTTTTTCACGCCATCTAAACCCTCTAATAAAGGCATGGTAATCACCACTTGAGGTTTTTGGCCAAAATGTTTTTGCAGCTCACGTCCGGTTAACAAGTTAAATTTCTGGTCAGTCCCGCCTAATTCAATATCCGCCTGTAATTCAATAGAATCATAACCTTGAATCAAGGGGTATAAAAATTCATGAATGGCAATAGATTGATGATTGGCATAACGTTTCGCAAAATCTTCACGCTCTAGCATACGCGCAACGGTAAAAGTAGAAGCAAGCTGAATTAAATCCGCCGCATTTTTTTTCTGCATCCAGGATGAGTTATAAACAATCTCAGTCTTTTTCGGGTCCAGTATTTTGACGATTTGGTCTTTATAGGTTTTGCTATGTTTCTGGACTTGCTCCGCACTCAAAGGCTGGCGCATGACATTACGCCCAGTAGGGTCGCCAATCATGGCAGTAAAGTCCCCTATCAAAAAAATCACATGATGACCTAGGTCCTGAAACTGCTTGGCTTTATTTAATAGTACTGTATGACCAAGATGCAAATCCGGGGCAGTCGGATCGAACCCAACCTTAACACGCAGCGGTTTTTTACTGCTTAATAATGCACTAAGCTCATCTTGGACTAAAATTTCATCAGTGCCGCGCAGAATCTGTGGTGAAATTTTTGCTTGCTCTGTCATAAAAAATCCTTATACTAATGAAAATTATTATTGACATGCTAGCATAGCATATTGACTAATTTAAGATTAGCCTCTAAATTTAAAGTTTTATGGAAAATTATAAGAGCACGGGCATATTGTGAACAATAAAAATCGTCTTTACACACGGGCTGCAATGGATTACGGCTTAAATCGTCGGCCTTATTTCGCTCAACCTAAAAATAGATCTTATCAAAAATGGCTAGCAGGTTCTCTTGTTGCAGTCATGAGTGCTTTAATTGCCCATGATTTCTTTAACCATGACATCGAGCCTGAAACTATTGCTAAAGACGTTGACATCAAAATTGTACAAGTCGCACAAAATACTACAACAACAACCGAACCCGTAAATCCTGCACCAGCACCAGAACCTGCGCCTGAAGCACCTAAAGTGATTCCGGCTGAACGCACCATTACTGTTGCCATCAAATCAGGCGATACCTTAGGCAAGATTTTCGAAAAACAAGGTTTTGATACCGTATTATTAAATGATATCGTCGATAACGAAACCGTAAATCACACATTAACCAATATTCATCCTGGGCAAAAAATCGATTTCACTATTAACCCTAAAAATGAACTGATTCGCCTAGAATACAATGCCAATGAACTTGAGCGCCTAGTCGTTAACCTTAAAGACGGTAAGCCTTTTGCCGACCTTGTAAAGCGCGACGTTGAAGAATTACTCACTTTTGTTGACGTTGTTATCGATGATTCCTTATTTATGGCCGCAGAACGCGAAGGCCTTGATTACAACATCACCAATAAAATTGAAAAAATCTTCGGTTATGACATCGATTTCGCCCTTGATATTCAAAAAGGCGACAAATTTAGCGTGATTTACGAAGAACGTTATGTCGATGGCATTAAAGCCAGTCCAGGGGATATTATTGCCGCTGAATTCGTCAATCAAGACAGAACTTATCAAGCCATTCGCTTTGAAGATGCTGATGGTGTTGTCGATTATTACACCCCCGAAGGCGATACCCTACGTAAACCTTTTATTCGTACACCGGTTGAATTTGCACGTGTGAGTTCCAAATTTAATCCTTATCGTCGTCATCCTATATTACATACGATCCGTGCCCATAAAGGCGTGGATTACTCAGCGCCTATTGGTACACCCGTACGTTCAGTGGGTGATGGTGTGATTTCTATGGCTACCACCCAACGCGGTTATGGTAAAGTCATTGAAGTTGAACATGGCTCACAATATTCCACACTTTATGCGCATTTAAATGGTTTTGCCCCCAGCGTTAAAAATGGCGCGAAAGTTAAACAAGGACAAATTATTGGTTATGTCGGCAAAACTGGTATGGCTACAGGCCCACATTTACATTATGAATTCCGCGTTAACGGTGTTCACAAAGACCCACTTACTGTTGAGCTACCCAATTCTCAACCCATTAACTCACGCCATAAATCACAATTCTTGGCTTATGCAAAAGATGTGATGAATCAGCTCAGCAATTACCAAAGCTTTGACTTGGCGGAAGCTAAACCTAGTTCTAGCGTTCGTAAACAAAGTTAGGATTTAACAAAATGTCCGATTTATTTATCGGCTTAATGTCTGGCACCAGCTTTGATGGTATTGATGCCGCCTTAGTTTCTTTTGATAACAATGTGCAATTATTAGACAGTTGTTTATATCCCCTGCCAGAAAACATCAAACAAAAATTATTACATTTAAGCCAGCATCAATTACATGATTTACATGAGGTTGCACGCCTAGATGTTGAGTTAGGGGTTGTGTTTGCTAAAGCTGTAAATGCATTATTAAAAAAGAATAAATTGCAGGGATCAGACATTAAAGCCATAGGCAGTCATGGACAAACTTTGCGTCATTTTCCGCATCAACTCTTTCCTTATACTTTACAAATTGGTGACCCACATGTAATTGCCGTCAATACTGGTATTACTGTTGTAGCTGATTTTCGACGACATGATGTGGCTTTAGGTGGTCAAGGCGCACCACTTGCACCACTTTTTCATCAAGCATTTATGCAATCAACAAAGGAAAATCGTGCCATTGTAAACATTGGTGGTTTTGCTAATGTGACGATTTTACCTAAAGACCCAAATGCGAAAATTCAAGGTTTTGATTCCGGTCCTGGCAATGTATTAATCGATGCGCTTGCCATGCAACATTTACATAAACCCTATGATGAAAACGGCGCATTTGCACGCCAAGGCAAAATCAATCCACAATTACTGGCTGAATTATTAGCAGATCCTTTCTTCAAAAAATCACCCCCGAAAAGCACAGGCCGTGATGATTTTAATT
>JBEKTV010000189.1:0-3254 GCA_049515675.1 Gammaproteobacteria bacterium
CGTAGAAATTATTGGTAGCAGTGATGTTAATGGTAATTCACTTTGCCAAATCGTAATACCATGATCATCGGCATAGGTACAGATTTAGTCAAAATTTCCCGTATTGAAAAAAGTTTATCACGTTTTGGTGATGATTTTGCCAAGCGCATTTTAACAGCAGATGAATTTAATATTTATTTGCAACATAAAAATAAACCCACATATTTAGCCTCACGTTTTGCTGTCAAGGAAGCAGTGGTAAAAGCCTTTGGCACAGGTTTTAGTCAAGGCATTTATTTTTCGCAAATCGGTGTTAAAAATAATGCGGCCGGCAAACCCGAATTATATTTTTCAGGAAAAGCACAAGAATTTTTTCAACAACACAATATTCAGCAAGCCCATTTAAGCATCACCCACGAAAAAGATTATGCGTTTGCATTTGTGGTTTTAGAAAGCTGAAGCGCAATTAAAGCCAAACGCTTGCCTAAACTCTTACACAAAACACTTTCACTTTCAGATATCGCTTTATCACTACGAGATCCCGCAAAATGCGAAGCACCATAAGGCGTGCCGCCTTCTAAGGTTGTGGTAAGTTCAGGTTCAGTGTAGGGAATGCCTAGAATTAACATGCCATGATGCAATAAAGGCAACATCATACTCAGCAAAGTAGATTCTTGTCCGCCATGCAGACTTGCTGTTGAAGTAAATACTACTGCCGGTTTTCCCACTAAATTGCCGCCCATCCATAAACCACTGGTTGAATCTAAAAAACTTTTCAGCGGAGCCGCCATATTACCAAAACGAGTAGGGCTGCCTAATGCTAAACCATGACAATTTTTTAAATCATCTAAAGTAACAAAAGGAGCCCCGGTTTCTGCAATGCTGTCATTATTATTTTCTGGCACGGTACGTATCATGGCTTCAACACCCAGAACAGATTCAATGCCGCGGGCAATGAGTTCCGCCATTTTTTGCGTGGCGCCGTAGCGAGAATAATATAAAACTAATATGGTAATCATGTCATGTAGTATAATGTAAAAATGAATATGATATGCAAAAAAATTAAAGTCATTGGCCAAGTACAAGGTGTATTTTACCGCGCGTTTACGCAAAAAATAGCGCAAGATTTAAAATTAACCGGTTGGGTGCGTAACGAGCAAGATGGCAGCGTATTGGTTGTTGCCTGCGGGGACGAAGCAAGCTTAAATAAATTAATTCAATTGTTACATCAAGGACCGCCCGCTGCAAACGTCACCGAAGTTAGAGTAGAAACCATCGGTACAGAAACGTTTACAGATTTTAATATTATTCGTTAAGAAGTAGGCAGGGTGGTTAACCAATAAACTGTCGCAGATACCGCTAAAATAATTAACACTAAAGCAGTAATACCATCGACCATATCATCGGATAAACCGCGTTTGTTTTGTGTAGATTCAGACATAAAACACTCCTCAAATTGACAATCCAGTTATTATAGCAAAATATCAAAAAAAGGTTGAACTTTATCAATGGTTTCTTGATATTCCTGCACTGCCACTGAATCCTTTACTATCCCGCCGCCGCCCCAAAAATACAGCTGCTGATTGGCCAGAACTGCGGTTCGAATCGCAATATTAGTATCCATTTCGCCATTAAAGCCAATATAACCAATACTGCCACAATAAATATGACGTCGGTGGGGTTCGCAATCGTCAATGATTTCCATGGCCCGAATTTTTGGCGCACCGGTAATTGAGCCGCCGGGAAAGCAATCGCGTAAGACATCTATGGGCTGTTTATCAGCGCGTAACTCCCCACACACTGTGCTCACTAAATGATGCACATTAGGAAAACTTTGTAATTCACATAATTTCGGCACCTGTACAGAACAGGTCACACAATCCTTACCTAAATCATTACGCATTAAATCGACAATCATAATATTTTCTGCACGGTTTTTTTCTGATGTTTGTAAAGTTTGAGCAGCCACTTGGTCGGCTAGTGGATCAGTTTGACGTTTTGCTGTGCCTTTAATTGGCATAGTAGTCACAACTTTCTCACGCACAGTAATAAAACGCTCGGGGGAACAACTTAAAATCGCACCCTCTTGCAGCGGAATATAAGCTGCAAATGGCGCAGGATTTTGTTCGCGTAATTGACAATATAAATCCCATGAATTGCCGTCAAAAGGCAGTTGCCAACGTTGAGCGAAATTAATTTGATAAGCATCGCCCTGGTGAATATGTTGTTGGATTTTTGCAAATTTTTCGCAGTATTGTTCTAAGCTTAAATTGCTGGTGATTCCGTCATTGCGAGCGCTGCGCTCGCAATGACGAGGAATTTGCTCGTAATGACGGAGCAAACGTTCATAAATTTCTGCCCAATTTGCAGGCGCCTTATCCTTAGGCGGCATCAACAAATAAGTTTTCTTATCCAAATGATCCACAATCACCGCCCACAAATAAATCCCCACCGCCATATCTGGCAAATGAATGTCACAAATAGCGCGATTTGGTAGTATTTCTAGCCGTTTATTTAAATCATAAGCAAAAAAACCTAAGGCTCCGCCATTAAAAGGCAAATGTGAGGTGTTAGCCGTGTGTTTTGCCAGCTCATCCTTGAGTAATAAAAAGGGATCGCGATCACTTTCAATCGTATCATTAGCGCTAAAAATCTGCGTATTTTGCCCGTATGTGGTGAGATAAGTATAAGGAGCGGCACTTAAGATATCATAACGTCCAACACGACTAAACGGCTGGCAACTATCCAAAAAAATAGGCCAAGATTCATGCTTAATTTGCTCAAAATAGGCAGTACTGTTTGAGACATAAGCCAGTTCGGTAATGAGAGATTGCTGCATTTGTTCATTATGCCTTAAATCTTGCGCGTACTACATATCATTTTCGCTCATTAATGACTATATTTATGAAATACATAATAATAATTTAATATTTGTATAGCTAACTAAACAGGTAATGCCATGATTCATGTAGGTGAGCGCAATATAAAAAACAATAGTGTATTTGCAGAAACCTCGCAACAGCACGCGGGTGTTCGTCTTGCTGCTTATCTATTTATAGTGATTTTCTTTGCTCAGGCCTTATGGATTTATCCAGCTTTTCGCAAATTCCAACAAGATGAATTAAATCGCTTAAGTTACACCGGGCTTGCGATTGTAGAGACTTTATTAACCGTTGCTGGCAATAATATGCCCGCTGATGAACTGTTACATTTAGGTGAAAATTTAAGTCTGAATACACCTTTAAAAGGCGTGCGTATTTATAAATATGACGGCG
>JBEKTV010000190.1:0-6192 GCA_049515675.1 Gammaproteobacteria bacterium
TTTTCTAATAAATTTTTTGGCGCGGAGAATAATAACATTTGGCCTTTGACAGGGGTGATGTCTACCTGCGGTAATAATTCACTACTCCATGCGCCTGCGGTGATGATTATTTTATCAGCTTGAAATGTTTGCTGTGATGTTTCAACGGTGTTGATTACATTATTTTTATCGTTTAATTTTAATACTTTTTGCTGTTCTAATAATTTAACATTGGTTTGTTTTAAACTTGCGACTAAGGCTTTTAATAATCTTGGATTGCGTACTTGCATGACTTGTGGCATCCATAAATCATGTTCTATCACTTCCATTTGCATTTGATGTTGTGTTGCCCATTGCAGTGCGGGGATGGTTTCTTGGGCGTCCTTCATGAGTAAACCACTGCGTAGTAACTCAATGTCTATTCCTGTTTCATTGAATAGTTCATCTGCTAATTTTGGATAAATCTGTTGTGATGTTTTTGCAAGCTCAGTGATAAAATCTGAATAACGCCAAGGATAAAGCGGGGAAATAATACCGCCGCCTGCCCAAGATGCTTCTTGACCGCAGGTATTTGCTTCCAGTAAAGTGACTGTAGCTCCTTGCTTTTGCAAAGCACGCGCGGTTAATAAACCGATAATGCCGCCACCAATAATAAGAAAATCTGACATGAAGAGGATTATACCATTATGCAGGATGGATTTACATTTCTTGAATTGATAATAGTGCTGTTATTGATTGCCCTACTCGCTTTATTTGCGGTGCCGCAGTATCGTGAATTTTTAGATCGCCATCATGCGCAAGGTGAAGTAGAACAGATTGTACGCGCAATTACGCTGGCAAGGCAGCAAGCCTTATTAATGCGAGAAACTATCACTGTTTATCCAAATGACACTTGGTCGGCTGGATTTATATTGCAAGATAAATCACATGAACTAATTTCTTTAATTGAATTTCATCATCAAGCACATATTTTTTTAAAAACTTTTCCCGCGGGAAGCGAAAATATGATTCAATTTTCAGCATCTGGTATGACCAAAACGCAAAACGGTAGTTTTTATTATTGTCCTCAAAATATAAACTATGCAAAACGTATTGTGTTTAATCAAGCGGGACGGGTGTATGTGACAACTGATGAGGCACAGCCAATGTGTTTGGAAACTCCTCAGGAATCACTCTAAAACCACTGAAGGGTTTAATGGTATCCCAATGTTTACAACTTGGGCATAACCAATATAAAGCTTGTGCTGGAAAACCACAGTTTTCGCAGTAATATGCGGCTTCTTTCCTGAGTAATTGTTTGACTACATCGCGTAATAACATTAAATGTTCGGCTTCAACGCCACTACTTTCTTTGTAGCAAAATTCAATCAAGGCATAAATCGCGTGTACTGAGGGACGCTTTTCTAATTGCTCGGCAATGGTGCGAATATCGTTTGGGTCGTTAATATATTGCGATAATTCACTGGAAAATGTGGCGCAAATCACTGCGCCTAATTCTTCTTGCAAACAACGGTGCAAAAAATCATGAAATTGTTTTTGCTCGCCGCAGGCTTCATAACATTGTGCCAGCGGTAATAAAATTTCCGAAGTAAATTCAGGGTTTCTTGTTTTTACGCGCAAATAATCTGCAATTGCGGCTTTATAATCTTTGGCATCGAAGGCTTGTTTTGCTTGTAATAATTGCGCGCGCACGCTTTTTGGATCTGCATTTAATGCTTGTTTTAAATAGCGATTCATTTGCTCAGGTTGTGCCTGCATAGATGCCTGTTCGGCTAATTCGCAATAATAATGTGCAATGATAGAGGCCATACTTTCATTGGTATAACGCTCAAATTGTATGGCAGTTTGAATGGCTTTATCCCAATCACTTTCTTGTTGATAAATGTCAATTAAACATTCCAAACTTAAACGCATGTGTGCTTTTAAGCCCACTAATTCTTGGAATAAAGCTTCAGCGCGATCTAACACCCCCGCGCGTAAATAATCGTGGCCTAATTCTAATAAAGCTTGTAAACGATGTGCGCGGCTTAAATCAGGGCGGGCGATTAAATTTTGGTGGATACGAATCGCTCTATCGACTTCGCCACGTCTTCTAAACAAACTGCCTAAAGCAAAATGGGTTTCGACAGTGTCGCTGTCAACTTCTAGTAATTTAATAAAAAGGTCTAGCGCTTTGTCGGGTTGCTCGTTTAATAAAAAATTAAGCCCCGTTAAATAATCTTTAGAGGATGAAAGATTTTTTGGCAATACACCTTCTTTGCGCATGCTTTTTTTTGCGGCTAGATAACCTGATAAAGCTGCAATCGGCAACAATAACCAAAGCAATGTTAAACTCACAAATGATCCTTTACGGGCAATGCACGTAGATTATTGAGTTCTTGATTCAGTAAATTAATTTTTTTATTAAGCACATGGTTTTGATAGCGTTGTTGTATGGATATTTTAAGTTGTACTAAAAAACCTAGAAAACAGCCTATAAACAACGCAATCAATAATACTAAAGATAATGGCAGTTCTTGTTTGCCAAGAAAATAATTTACCGTCACCACTTCTGCGTTTAGTAATGAAAAACTAATGGCGAGAATGATGAGGGCGATGAGGAAAATTGTGCTTAAAAGACGCATGATTTGGTAACCTTTGTTAATTGATTTCGTAGGGGCGAATGTAATCGGAATAATCGATAACATCAAATAATTCCGGAGTAATATTAACATCCCGGGCGAATGATCATTCGCCCCTACGGATTATTTATTATCAATGAAGGGATTACTCTACCTCATCCTCGCCTTCATCTTGCACAATGGCTTGACCGTTTAATAAAGAGGCATTAATACGATCACGCAATTCTTTGCCCGGCTTAAAGAAGGGCACATATTTGCCTTCTAAACGTACAGCGCCGCCGGTTTTAGGATTACGGCCCACTCTAGGCGGACGATAATGTAGCGAAAAACTACCAAAGCCACGAATTTCAATCCGTTGTCCTTGAGTTAAAGCATCACACATGCATTCAAGAATAGTTTTAACAGCTATTTCTATATCTTTATAAGCCAGGTGTACCTGTTTTGCAGCAAGCTGCTCTATAAGTTCAGATTTAGTCATTATCGCCCTATTTAAAGATAAAAATGGTCACTTAATAATAGCTTATTTTTCATCGTGTTGTGATGATCCACCCATTTTTTCTTTAAGCAAGTCACCAAGCTTTGGCGCGTCGCCGGCTTGGCTGTCTAAAGCTGCAACTGCGCTGGCGTGTTCTGCTTCATCTTTAGCTTAGCACGCAGATAACCTTGGGCGCCGTTGCTTAACTCAATTTTTGCACCTTTGGCATCTACTTCTACAACTGTACCTGTCACAATTGAGCCTTTTTCATAGCCTGCAGCAAAATTAGAATAAGGATCTTGCTCAAGTTGTTTAATCCCTAAAGAAATACGCTCGCGTTCGGCATCAATTGCTAAAATTAAGGCTTCAACTTCATCGCCTTTTTTGTATTGACGTACGGCTTCTTCGCCTGGCAATGTCCAAGAAATATCAGACAAATGCACAAGGCCGTCTATATCGCCTTCAAGACCTATGAAAATACCAAAATCGGTAATGGATTTAATGGTGCCGCTAATCCGTTCATTTTTTGCGTGTTTCTTCGCAAATTCTTCCCATGGATTATCTATGCATTGTTTAATCCCTAAAGAAATACGACGACGTTCTTGGTCGATTTCCAATACTTCGACTGGTACTTCTTGTTCCAATTTCACTACTTTGCTTGGATGAATGTTTTTGTTAGTCCAATCCATTTCAGAGACGTGAACTAAACCTTCTATGCCATTTTCAATTTCAACAAAGCAACCATAATCGGTGATATTGGTGACTTTACCTTTTAGGCGTGAACCTACAGGATATTTGTTGGTAATGGTGACCCAAGGATCATCACCTAATTGTTTTAGGCCTAAAGATACACGAGATTTATCACGATCAAATTTTAGAATTTTCACGCGGATTTCATCGCCGACATTAACCACTTCGCTTGGATGCTTAACACGTTTCCAAGCCATATCGGTAATGTGTAATAAACCATCTACACCGCCTAAATCCACAAACGCACCGTAATCGGTTAAGTTTTTCACTACGCCCATGACTTCTTGGCCTTCGTGTAATTTAGATAATAAGGCTTCTTTATCCGGTGTGTTTTCAGATTCGATAATTGCTCTGCGGGAAACAACAACGTTATTACGTTTAGAGTCTAATTTAATGACTTTGAATTCCATTTCTTTGCCTTCGAGCTGCGCGGTATCGCGAACAGGACGAACGTCAACTAATGAACCCGGTAAGAATGCGCGAATACCGTCAATTTCCACGGTAAAGCCGCCTTTAACGCGACCGGTAATGGTTCCCATAACACTTTTACCAGAGTCATGCAGCCCTGATAAAAACCGCCAAGCATGGGCACGTTTTGCTTTTTCTCTTGATAATTTGGTTTCGCCATAACCATCTTCAATGGCATCTAAGGCTACTTCTACTTCATCGCCTTCAGCGACTTCTAAATTGCCGGCTTCATCCATAAATTGATTAATGGAGATAGCACTTTCAGATTTAAAACCTGCATCAACAATCACAAAATCAGGTTGGATTTTAACGACATGGCCGGTGACAATTTGGCCGGGATACAGTTTGGTTTTTTGCATTTGCTGTTCAAACAAATCGGCAAAAAGTTCATTCTTCATAAGATTTCAGTCCTATTGGGGTTATTCACCCTGGGTTGGGGCCTTTTTACGGGCGGTTAATATTAAAATGCTCATCAAATAACTGCAGAATTCGTGTAAACACGCTTTGAACATCCATGCCTGTGGTATCTACGATAATGGCATCCACTGCCGGTTGTAGTGGTGAAACTACACGTTGTCGGTCCCGCTCATCACGTGCTTTAAGCTCATTTTGCAGTGCGTCAAGACTAACATGAATTCCTTGCGCTTTCAACTGGTTATAACGTCTTTGCGCACGCTCAGTATCACTTGCCGATAAAAAGATTTTTAATGCGGCATCTGGGAAAACTACTGTGCCCATATCACGACCTTCGGCAACAAGTCCTGGCATTTGCCGGAAACTGCGCTGTTTTGCCAATAAAGCTTGTCTCACACTTAAATAAACACTGATTTGCGAGGCTTTATCACCGCAGGATTCTTGGATAATTTCATTGCTGACATCTTCGCCTTCTAGGATAAATTGGGTATGTTCTTGCTTAGGATCTGGAATAAATTGCACATCTAGGGTTTCTGCAAGCGAAGTCAGCGCGGCAATATCATCTAAGGGGACATGATGTTTATCTGCTTCTAGCGCCAATAAACGATATAAGGCGCCGCTTTCAAGTAAATGCCAATCTAAATGTTTTGCCAACAACCGGCTTATCGTGCCTTTGCCAGAACCACCTGGACCATCTATGGTGACAACAATTGCCTGTTCTTGTGGCAATTTATCCATAACGACGCTCAAAATCACGCATGAAATTAACTAGCGCTTGTGCGCCTTCTACTGGCATTGCATTATATAAACTGGCACGCATGCCGCCTATGCTGCGGTGTCCTGCTAAATTAAATAAGCCTTGTTCTTGGGCTTTTTCTAAAAATACTTTATCTAAGTTGGGATCTGATAAAGTAAATGGAATATTCATGCGTGAGCGTGAATGTTCTTCAACCGGGTTATTGTAAAAATCTGATTCATCAATTGCGGCATAAACCATATCGGCTTTTAAGCGATTGCGCTCAGCCATAACTTCAAGACCACCTTGGGCTTTTAGCCATTTAAACATTAAGCCTGAAATATACCAAGAAAATACTGCGGGCGTATTGCAGCAAGAATCTTCAGCAATCATTTTTTTATAATTTAAAATAGTTGGAATGGGATAACGGCTAGGTTTAATCACCTCTTCTTTGACCACAACCACTGCCATACCTGCTGGCGCAATATTTTTTTGCACGCCGGCGTAAATTAAATCAAATTGGCTGACATCTATGGGTTGTGATAAAAAATTAGAGGACATGTCAGCAACCAGTGGCACTTCTACTTTTGGCACCCAAGTAAATTCAACACCGTGTATAGTTTCATTCGGAGTGTAATGTAAATACGCTGCATCTTTTCGTGTTTGCCAAGACGCTTGATGAGGCACGCCGGTGTAACGGTTAGGTTTAGTATTCGCAACCACATTCACTTCACAATACATTTGCGCTT
>JBEKTV010000191.1:0-3232 GCA_049515675.1 Gammaproteobacteria bacterium
TTGCGCGCCTCTGATTTGCGTGCGGATTTTCTCTTGTGACAATAATCCAGCAACCTGCGCTAAAATTTCTAGATGTTCGTTATGAGCGGCTTCTGGTACCAATAAACCAAAAACTAAATCTACTTTTTGTTCATCAGGTGCGTGAAAATCAATAGCTGTTTGCAGTCTAATAAAACAAGCAATAGTTTTTTGTAGCGTAGGCACGCGACAATGGGGCAGGGCAACACCTTCGCCCAATGCTGTTGAACCTAATTTTTCGCGATTAATGAGTAAATGATAAAACAATTCCATTTCATCTGTTGCAGCGCACAATTCACTGACTTGTTCCAGCACACGTTTTTTACTGCGTGCGTCAGAATTAAGCAGTATGCGCTCAGGTTTTAAAATGGCTTTGATATCACTCATGAGTTTCTTTATGTTTTACCGCTTGTTTATCGAGTTTATCCGAAAGCCCGTCTATTGCCGCATACATATCATCGGCAATGGCTTTAGCAAATAATTGCCCGCCGGGAATATTGATTTTGGCTTCAGCAATATGTTGTAGTTTTTCTACCGATAAAATTGCATGTACTTGGGTGATGCCGCTAATACGACGGTTAATTCGTTCTAATTTTTCGGTGATATAGTCTTTAAGTGCAGGAGTGACTTCTACATGTTGTCCGGTTAAATTAATTTGCATTTTTTTGTCCTTCTTTAGGCCAGTTCTGGCGTTTACGATCGTTAGATGATGCGATAAATAACGATTCACGGTATTTCGCAATGGTTCGTCTTGCGATATTAATGCCTTGGGATTTTAAAATACTCGCAAGCTTACTATCACTTAAGGGTTGCTCAGGATTTTCAGCGGCGACCAATTTTTTAATCAAGGCACGTATCGCGGTTGATGAACATTCTCCGCCATGTTGCATATGCACATGACTAGAGAAGAAGTATTTTAACTCAAATACGCCGCGATGGGTATGGACATATTTTTGCGTAGTAATGCGGGAAATGGTGGATTCATGCATTTCCACTTCTAGGGCGATATCAGATAATACTAAAGGGCGCATGGCTTCTTCGCCAAATTCTAGGAATTCTTGTTGTCTTGCAACAATGGCCTTGCCTACTTTAAGTAAGGTATCAAAGCGGTTTTCTAGGCTTTTCAGCAACCATTTGGCTTCTTGTAAATGTTCTTTTAAAAACAGTTGGTCAGCTTGTTTATGGCTTTGTTTGATTAAGTCGGTATACAGGGTGTTGATGCGAATTTTGGGGCTAGTGTCGGGATTGAGCATCACTTCCCAAGCATTTTTAGTTTTATAAACCAATAAATCGGGGATTAAATATTCGGTTTGCTGCGAGTCAAACTCTAAGCCTGGCTTTGGATTTAAGGATTTAATCAGTTTTACAATTTCTAGTAATAATGCATCGGTTAAGCGATAACTGCGTTTTAAGCTGGAATAATCATGGTCAGCTAATAAGGCTAAATCATTTTCGATAATTTCAATGGCCAGCGCTTGGATTTCAGATTCGATATTAAGACGCTGGATTTGTAAAATAAGACATTCTTGCAAAGTGCGCGCGGCAATGCCGGCGGGTTCAAATTGTTGAATATGCTGGATGACGCTGTCAATATCCGCCAGCGCAATCCTAAAGTCTTTGGCAACAATTTCCTGAATTTCTTCCGAGGTTAAGGGTAAATAACCTTCATCAGTAATGGCATCAATAATAGTATGCGCAACAGTGAGCTCCATAGGCGTCAATGCCGAAAACCGCAGCTGCCAATTGACATGGTCGCGCAAGGTTTCTTCTTGTATGCGGTTTTGGGTTAATACATCAAACTGGTCGCTGGTTTGGCTTTTATTTTTATTTGTGGCCGTTAAGGTATAAATACTGGGATGTTCGGGCGCTTCTTCACTGACTTCTAACAAAGGGTTGGTTTCTAAGGCGCTGGTAATTTCCTGCTGAAGCTCTAGGGTAGATAATTGCAGTAGCCGAATCGCATGCTGCAACTGCGGCGTCATTGTTAGTTGGTTACTTAGTTTTAGTTGTAAATTTTGTTTCATTGCTTAATTGTAATCGACAGAATTAGGGGCGCAAGGATTGAGCAGCTGTAAATTTTTTTATTTAAAAGACATTTAGCAAGAATGCCAAGCCATTGATATCTAATTATTATTAATGTGTTGTAAAATGAAACATTTAATGTAAAATATAGACAATATCAAGAATCAGATGTATTAATTATCATAAATAAATCATCAATGATTCAAAAAATGCGTAAAAAACAATTTTGGAAATTATACCCTAATAGGGTATAATAAGGATATTGTTATGGTGTTTATAGAAACTAGGTTATTTACAAATTTGTTTCCTGATTATCTGAATGATGATCAATATAGAGAGCTACAGACTTATCTCATCAAGCAACCTGATGCAGGTGATTTAATTCAAGGAACAGGTGGACTGCGCAAATTACGCTGGTCTATAGACAATAAGGGTAAACGAGGTGGCATTAGATTGATATATTATTGGCAAGTAAAGAATAAACAAATTTATTTGATGACAATATATGCTAAAAATGAGCTGACTGATTTATCAGCTAGTGAAAAAAAGATTTTGAAAAATTTAATTGATAGGTGGTCGATATGACTTCAAAAAAGAGAAATTTATTTACTGAATTAGAGCAAGGTATTAAAGAAATTGATGCTCATCAAGCGGGGAAAATCACTTTGCGTAATCATACGATGAAAAAATTACCTCGATTACATGTCGATGCGCAATTAATTCGCGAAGTACGTGAAAATTTTCATATGTCACGAAATATATTTGCACGAAAATTAAGAGTATCAGCGCGCACACTTGAAAAATGGGAGCAAGGCGAGACTGAACCTAATGATCAAGCTGCTGCGTTAATTTTAATGGTTAAAAAATACCCTGATACCTTACAAAGATTAGAAAAATTATAATGAAAACTCATCACCTAGATAAAATCTTCTCGCATCTGGATTATTGAGGATTTGGGTAGCGGTGCCTTGTGCGATAAGTGTGCCGTTGCCCATGATGTAGGCGTGTTCGCAAATATCTAAAGTTTCGCGCACGTTGTGGTCGGTGATTAAAATGCCTATGCCGCGTTTGCTTAAATATTGGATCATTTTTTTGATATCACCGATAGAAATTGGATCAACGCCGGCAAAGGGTTCGTCTAATAAAATAAATTGTGGGTCGCGTGCGACCGCTCTTGCAATTTCAACGCGAC
>JBEKTV010000192.1:0-3223 GCA_049515675.1 Gammaproteobacteria bacterium
AACCGTAGGTATTATTGGCGCAGGTCAATTAGCACGGATGTTAGCGTTAGCGGCTTATCCACTTGGTATTAAAACCCTTTGTTTAAGTTTTGGCCAAGAAAATCCCGCACATGATGTCACTGATGTAATCATTTGTCAGGAAAATGATTTTGATGCGATTCAAAATTTTATCGAGCAAGTAGATGTCGTTACCATTGAAACAGAAAATATTCCATTGGCATTTGCAAAAAAAATTGCTGCAGAAAAACCATTATATCCATCGGTTGATATTCTGGCCATTGCTCAAGATCGCTTACAAGAAAAACAATTATTTCGCAGCCTTAATATCAATACCGCAGAATTTTTTCCTGTTGATTCATTAGATGCTTTAAAAAGCGCAGCAAAGCAATTGGGTTTTCCTTGCATTTTAAAAACACGATTTTATGGTTATGATGGCAAAGGTCAAGCTGTACTGAACTGCGAGCAAGATCTTATCCAAGCCTTCGATCAACTAGGTCAATATCCGCTTATTTTAGAATCTTTTGTGCCATTTGAAATGGAAGTCTCGTTAATTGCAGCGCGTAATTTAAAAGGTCAAACCGAGTTTTATCCATTAACCCGCAATGAACACCAAAACGGTATTTTACGTGTTTCACAAGCGCCTTATAAACATCAGTTAGCCGATTTAGCACAAAATCAAATGTTGAATTTACTAAAACATTTAAATTATATCGGCGTATTTACTGTAGAATTTTTTATTGCCAATAATACTTTAATCGCCAATGAATGCGCACCACGCGTGCATAATTCCGGACACTGGACAATTGAAGGCGCAGACACCAGTCAATTTGAGCAACATATTCGTGCAGTCACTAATTTACCTTTAGGCAGCACAAAAACCAAAGGTTTTAGTTTGATGCACAATTGCATAGGCCACATGCCTGATATCGAAAAAATTCTCACTATTCCCGGCGCACATTTTCACACTTATAACAAAACCCCACGCCCAGGGCGAAAGGTCGGACATATCACATTAAATGGTGAGCATAAATTAGATGTACTCGAGTGGGCAAAGAAGTTGTAAATAATAGCTGAACTACTTTGCCTTAGGATTTTTATTAAAGCTTCTTTCCTGACGTGACTCCTCTAAATTGCCTTCCCACACCACATTGGCCCGGTATTTTAACAATTTTTTTGTTTTGCTATTTGTTTTGTTTTCTTCATAAAACCTCCTTTTATATATATTATATCAAAATCAAGAATTATTACGATACGTCACAACCACATGATCAAACGCTAAAAGCTCTGCTTCCGAACTCGGAATATCATGTTGTGATGCATGGCCGCACAGTTTAAAATCATTAAACAATACTTCAGCATGAACACGTCTACCCTCTATTAACGCTTGTTGAATAGACAGTACTTCTTTGTGCAGCTCAGGCGATTTAATTTTAAATCGCGCCGCAGAAGTTGCTTGCGGATATTTAAATGCATCGCAAACCAAAGGTTTTTTATGCAACAATATTGCGGTGAGTAACCAGCCATATGTGGCATCAAATGCTTTAATATCGACCACATAAATATGACCACTGTGGGGTTTAAATTTTCTTTTCATTTTCATGCTGCTGTCGCCACGCTGCAATAAAAAGCTAGCAATTTGCTAAATGTGGCAGGAGATGGGCAGACTCGATTTTTTTCGAGACGCTTTAACGTGGGGATAGAAATATTGCTTTCTTCGGCTATGGTTTTCTGGGAGAATCCCATCTCATAAAGTTCTGCCAAAAGGACTACCCAGATGTTGGCAGCTGGGTTTTGCTTGTGCTCTAATGTGCCTGAAAAAGAGGCCCTTTCAAGCTCTTGATTTTTAAGGTTTACCTGCATATTGTACTCCGTACTACTTTTATTGGTATTAATTAACTATACTGAATTAGAGCATATTTTGAGTAATTGATTCAAGTCGACATTAACACTTTGTTACGTAGGAAAAGACGCACAGGATAACCTTTATGAATGATGCTGCAAAAACACCCTTAGAAATCGCACGTGCCAAACGCGTACTTGGCCTTAGAAAAATGACAGGTTTATCACGGCGTGAATTTGCAAAGCGTTATGGCGTAGCACCTGGAACATTGCAACATTGGGAAGATATCCATGGTAATGGTTTAACGGAAAAAGGCGCGAAACGTTTGATTAAAGCCCTGCAAACCAGCGGTATTTATTGTTCATGTGAATGGTTAATGCAAGGCGTTGGACCTGGGCCACGTTTTGAACATTCTCATGGCACCAATATGGTATTATCAATTAATAAGGAACAAGAATTAATTTATATTGAGCAAGAACTCACCTTGTTTTATCAACATTATAAAGAAGCAATTGATTGCATTGTGCAAGATGATGGCATGTGGCCGCAGTTTAAAATCAATGACAGGGTTGCGGGTTATCGTTATTATCATGATGCAATTGCGCAATGTCTTAATCAAGAATGTATTGTGATGACAACAACAGGTGATTTATTAGTACGAGAATTACGCAAAAGCGAAGTGCCACAGCATTATACATTGGCCTGCTCAAATCCGCGTACAAGTGTTGCAAAGCCGATTATTTATGATGTACAACTGGTCAGTGCAGCACCTGTTATTTGGATACGAAGATTATTACAAACTCAGTAAATAATCATAATACGATAAAATCTTATCACGATGAATATCATAAAGATCTGGATCGCTAGTGATGGCATAATAATAATTATCTCTGCCAGTGATTTTAGTTGCTTTATGTGCATATCTATCCCAGGTTTTAGGATCGGTTTGCTTTTGCATAGATTTATCAAAAAAGTATAATAATTTTTCTTTATTTTTTAATGCGGTTAATAATTCAGAAGATACTGGTGTATCACTTAAATCCGCCATTTCAAAACTCTCTTGCATGCCGTCTTCATCTTTAACCATTAAGAAAGTAGGACTGGCATTTTCATCTAAGAATAAAAAACTACCCACAGCGTCCAATAAATAAAATTCCGTATATTTTTGCTTTTCGCAAAACTCATTAAAAAACTTTATAAAAATAGGATCATCTAAGCATGAGGGTGGATAATCGGTATTTCTGGTTAAACTATCAATAATAATGGTAGATTGATCGACAAAATATTTTTTCTGCAATTCAACAATGGCTTTTGCAACTGTAGCACTGGATTCACCTTTACGAATAAATTTATGAATTAAGCCTTGATTAAAAGCTTCAACAG
>JBEKTV010000193.1:0-3182 GCA_049515675.1 Gammaproteobacteria bacterium
TGTATTTCTTCTGCGTTTTTAGGTCTTTTTGATAATACAACGCAAACCACTTCTGGAATCACATCCCCTGCCCGTCTTACAATAACCGTATCGTGTATGCGTACGTCTTTACGCTGAATTTCATCCATATTATGTAAGGTTGCATTACGAACAGTAACACCACCCACAGAAACTGCTTTTAAGCGCGCAACTGGGGTTAATGCACCTGTTCTACCCACTTGAAAATCTACACTTTCAACAACAGTCATTTCTTCTTGCGCAGGGAATTTATGTGCGAGGGCAAAACGTGGTGCGCGCGCGACAAAACCTAATTCTTTTTGTAAATCTAAACGATTCACTTTATAAACAACGCCATCAATTTCATACTCAAGCTGATCGCGTTTTTGTAATAACTGAGCGTGATATTTTGCGCAATCATTAATATCTTTGGCTACATGACGAAGCGGAGAAATACGCATGCCCCAACGGCCTAATTGTGCTATTAATTCACTTTGGGTTTCAGGCATTTTATAATCACCTGCGTCCCCTATGCCATAACAAAAAAATGACAGTGGTCTTTGCGCCGTTATTTTAGGATCTAATTGTCGCAAACTTCCTGCAGCAGCGTTACGAGGATTTGCAAAAATTTTCTCATCTATGGTTTTTGCTTTGGCATTCATTTCATTAAAACCTTTGAGCGGCATGATGACTTCACCACGAATTTCTATCGATGCTGGAAAATCATTGCCACGTAAATGCAGTGGAATTGAACTGATAGTGCGTACGTTTTGTGTGACATCTTCACCTTTGTAACCATCGCCACGGGTTGCTGCTTGTACTAAAATACCATTTTCATATAATAAATTAATCGCTAAACCATCAAGCTTAGGTTCACAATAATATTCTACTTTATCTACTTTTAAGCGATCACATACACGTTTATTAAATGCTAATAATTCTTCATCACTAAAAGCATTATCTAGAGACAACATAGGTTGCTTGTGTTGTACTTCTTGAAATTCATCTAAAGGGGAAGCACCTACACGTTGTGTAGGTGAGTCTAGGGTAATTAATTCAGGATGTTGTTGTTCTAATGATTGTAACTCACGAAATATGCGATCATATTCACTATCAGGCACCGTTGGACGGTCTAGAATATAATATTGATAATTATATTCATCCAGTAGTTTACGAAGCGCAAGCACTTTATCTTTTATCATATGATATTACAAGCATTCACTTCTTGACGATATTGTTCTACACGTACAGGCGTTAAAGGTTGTCTATGATGATCGCAAATACGTGCGTTTAATGATTTTGCTAATAAAGTTGCTGTATTTAACATAGATTCAAACGCTTCTTCAGTATCGCCTTGTCCTGGCAATTGAATGAAGAAGGTTAAACCTTGTGTATAAAATCCTTGTGGATAATCTAAAATCAAATTGCCTGGTTCAAATGCATTAGCAACACTAAATAAAATATCGCCATAACCATCATGTTCATAGTAATGATAAATATCCATTGGGCCAAAATGTAATTTATGATCTGCAAATTTTGTGACTAAGGCTTCGCCAGAAAAATAAGTATCCGCTTCAGCTAATACATGCAGAATAATAAATTTATCTTTCTTCGGTAAAGGTTCAGGCATTCTTGCGGGTGCAGGTTTAGTTACGGGCGCAGGTTTTGGTGTGCTGAATGTAGATTTTACAGTCTGCGTTAATTTGGGTTCAACTGCAGTAAATGTTGGCTCTGGGTCTTTAAATTTTGGTTCTACGGCAGAAAACTTATGTTCAGGTTCTCTAAACTGAGGCTCGATATCTTTTTTAATGAAACGCACATCTTCGATAAAATCATCATTTGCATCATCAAGATGCGACTTTAATTTTGGCTCAAAATCTGCTTGATGACCAAAATCTATTTTCTTATTCAATTGTGGCTCAACGTCCTGCATAGGACGCTCACCACGTCTATCCATTTCTTTTTCATGTTGCTTTGCGCGGCGCCAGTGACGAAAACCATCAACTAAAATAGCCACAAAAATTAATACACCAATAACGATTAATATTGTACGTAAGCTCATTTTATCCTTCCTTAGGCAACTGCCAATTCGCTTGCTTTTTCTACATCCACAGAAACCAGTCTTGACACGCCGGCTTCCTTCATTGTTACACCCATAAGTTGGTCGGCAATTTCCATTGTGCCTTTACTATGAGTAATAAATATAAACTGAATATGTTCAGACATTTCTTTCACCAAACGAGAATAACGCATCACATTCGCATCATCAAGTGGCGCATCAACCTCGTCTAACATACAAAATGGTGCGGGATTTAATTTAAATAATGCAAATACTAAAGAAATTGCTGTTAATGCTTTTTCACCACCTGATAATATATGAATACTACTATTTCGTTTTCCAGGCGGTTGCGCCATAATTGCAACACCAGCGCTTAATAAATCTTGATCAGTTAATTCTAATGATGCATTGCCACCACTAAAGACTTGTTTAAATAATTGAGTAAAGTGAGCGTTCACATTATCAAAGGTTTCTTTAAAGCGTTCTTTAGTTTCTTTATCAATTTTTTCCATCGCTTCTTGCAATGTAGCAAGTGCCGAACGTAAATCTTCATCTTGTTTATTTAAGTACCCTAAGCGCTCAGCATGTTCAGCATATTCATCAATCGCTGCTAAATTAATTGCGCCTAAGCGTTTAATTTGCGCTTCTAGTCTTTCTTCTTTTTGAGCCCAATCGGCAACATCAGCATTTTCATCTAATTGTTCTAATAAACTTGGTAATTGTAATTCTAGCGCTTGTAATTGTTCTTCAACACCATCACGTTTAACACGAATAGTTTGTTCCGAAAGCTTATGTTCTTCCAATGCACTACGTAATGTTTGTACATTTTCTTCTGTTTGAAGACGTAATTGTTCTTGATTACGTAAATCATGCGCTGTAGCATCCACATGACCTCTGGCTGCTTGCATGGCTGCTTCATCTTGTACTTGTTGATCAATTGCTGTTTCCAATTCCAAGGTAATAGTGTCAATCGGCTGATCGGCAGCAGCACGTGCTTGTTTTAATTGATCTTCACGGGCTTTTAATTTTTCAAGCTGTTGCTCGGATCTGTATAAATGTGTTTTTGTTGCTTCTAAACGATGATTAATACCCGATAACTGCATTTGTACACGATTACTATTTTCTT
>JBEKTV010000194.1:0-3179 GCA_049515675.1 Gammaproteobacteria bacterium
CAACCTGAATATTTACAAAAGATTCGTAGCGAAAGACGTGGTGGTCGTTACGCAACGCTCGCCCAATGTAAACATGAGCTCGATACTGTTGAGCAAATTTACAAACATTACCATATCCCGATGATAGACACTACTTTACGTTCAATCGAAGAAATTGCCACAAAAGTAGTCGCCGACCTAGGGATAAAACGCCATTTACTGTAGCTTTTTGTAGTAAATATCTGGTCAAAAAATGTGCAATTCTGCCTTGACGGTTCCCTGGATCCTTTCTATGCTCAAGGTTACCCATAATAAATAATAACCATAATAAATTTGGGCGATCCTGTTGTGTTTTGAGCCGTATGAGGGATACCCTCAACGACTCAAAACCAATCTTTATCTAGGTTTACTTACCATTAACCTTAGGGTTTTCCCAAGTGCCAGTAACATGATAACTAGAAGCTAACAAATTCCCACCCTGAGATTTGACAATTTTATCCACTGCCCAAACGCCTACGCCTACTGCGCCAACAATAGGATTTCCGCCCGAGGCAATTGTGGCCGCAATGGGTAAACTACCGGTAATATTGATTCTCACATTTGCATTTAAATCGAGTGCTTTTGTGCCTAAATTAACATTGCCTTTCATTTCCATATCTGCAGCAGGTGCCGTCATTTTTAAATTATCAGAATGCGCAATGCCGTTTTTGATGTTCAGATCCGCTGTAATGTCATCAAAACTAAAACCCTTTTTAAACACATCACTAAAATTTAAACGCAAACGTCTACCCAGCTCTTGAATACTGAGTAAACTTAAAATACGACCAAACCCAGGATTAACATCAATAATGCGGCCATTACTTAAATGAACGCTGATATGGCCATTGAGTGTTGCTAAATCAAAATCAAATGGATCCGACGGCCAGCTTAAAGTAAAATCACTTTCCGCATCGCTGTCTAAAATGGTTGGTTTGATATCAAATAATGCCATGGTTTTATCTAAGGCCTTACTGCTCAAATGCCCAGTAAATGAAGATTGCTGTTGATTGTTTTCCACCCACCATTTGCCATCAGCAGTAAACTTGTCGTTTGCGCGCGTCATTGACAAATGATTGATTTTTAAAGTGGATGTACCTTCTGGTTGTAGCGAAAATTTCAAAGTACCTAATGATTTTTGATTATACACAAAATCCTGACAACTAAAATTTAATGCTTGCAAATGCTGTGGCATTAAATCATTTTGCTCTTCATAATGGAGGTTATTATTCCAGTTACAATAATCAAAATCTAATATTAATATACCTGCAGCATCTGTTTGTGGAATTGTAACGCGGCCTTTAAGTTCCTTACTGTTGATATTCAAAAACCATTTATCGCTATTTTGTGTCAACACCACCTGTGCTTGTGTAAAAGGATAATGCAGAGCATCGAGTTCATTGATTGTTACGTCTACTTCTTTAATCTGCTTAATTAAATCATCGTAAGCGTGTACTGTATTTGCTTCGTGTGGGTCTTGATGTGTAGTATCCATAAAATCATCCCAAACATCATAGGAAAATTGCGGTATATTTCCTGTAACGACAATACCTGTCGGCGTTTCAAAATTTTTAAGCTCACTGCCCAGTTGAATTTTTGCGCCTGATAATACGGTTTTATCTTCCTTTTTTTGCAAGCGCGCAACACCATCTACAAGATTAGCATATTCAAGACGTATGACTTCCTCAGGTTTATCTACGGAAGTGGTTAAACGTATAGGCACTGCTTTTTCTATTGTTTTACCTAGCGGTTCAGGTAACAGAATTTCTGTGCCTGTTAAATCCGATGCAATGCTTAAATCAAAACCATGTTCAATAGAATCATTATCCGTGACAAAACTTGCGACAAAATCACTCTCGCCTTTCACATATTCCCATAATGAACTTGGAAAAATAGTGGCAACATTTGTCATTGTGGCATGACCTGTTAATTGCCAATGAGATAAATGATGACCATTTTTAAGTTCAGGGCTCACTGTCAATATTGCAGGATGACCCAACAATTGCGCATGAATACCTGTGGTTTCCATACCATATTCAGTAAAACCAAACACACCATTGATCTGCGTAAATTTTAATTTCAAATCATTAAGCAGCGCTTCCCCCTCACTGATTTGCATCGCACCATTGACTTTAATTTCCTCATTTGGATTATCAAGTGGTACTTTTAAATCTAATGTCAGTGTCGCAGGCATATCAAAAGTAAATGCACTTAAATTTTTGCCTAATGTTTTAGCAAGCGGTGTGGCATTAATATAATCTACCCCGTGACTCACACTCATTAAAGTTTCGCCATGAATATCTAACCAAGAAGTCCCCTCTTTGGGTACAGTAATTTCACAACTCACGCCTAATAAATCCATGTCATAGGTAGTGGCTTTGTTAAGCACGATATCGATATGTCTATCGACAAATAAAAATTGACCATCAATTTTTTCAATCATTGGCCAATCTGGATCAAATAAAAGACTTAAATCATTAATATCAAGCGCTAAGCGAAAATGACCCGTGCCTTGGTCATAAAAAGGAAAATCTTTGATAAGACCATCTGTTGTTAAAACAATATCCTGAAACTCACCTTTTTGCATACTATGGCCAAACCAAACGGCTAAATCAGGTGTTAAAGCATGGATGGGCAAATAATGATATAAATGTGTACTATTCATTTTTGGGATCACCATTTTCGCATCTATATGTGTATCTTGGGCATTACCACCTTTGAGCGTAAATTGTGAATCTATTTTTAAATCATCATTTTCTAGCAAGAAAGAATCCGTTTTGAATTCCCACAGTTGGCCATCATATTGTGCATTGATAACACCACTCATTTCCTGAAACAGCAAAGGATTTGCAAATAATGACGGATCATAAATAGTGGTATTCTCACTATCGATATGTATTTTTGCAAGGCTTGGGTTTGCCATTAAAGAGCCTGATAAATTATTAACACCAGGCACATCAGTGGTATTTTGAAATGATAGATTATTCAAGTGCAAACCGACTTCCCAATGCTGCGCATCTTGCCAATTTAATTTAACTTCCTCGACATCACCACTTGGTTGGAATTCACTGAGTATTTGATGTTGTTGTTGCGATAATTGCTCGCTCCATAACATCGCATGAACAACCGGTGCTATCATTATTTTTTCAGCCACTAATTCATAG
>JBEKTV010000195.1:0-3160 GCA_049515675.1 Gammaproteobacteria bacterium
CGGTATACATTAATTGGTCAGCAAAAATAGCACTTTCTTTTAAGCCTACTTTGCGATAACACATATTAATTAAATTAGAAATCGCTTTCTTAGTCATGGTTTTATCAACATACGCAAATACTAAACCACGTGGCAATAACTCTGATAATAAAGCGCGGCCTACTGTTGTTTCCACTAAATGTAAACTTTGATCATCAGGTGTATCAGCATTTAACATATAGCCAGGTAAACGCACTTTGATTTTGCTTTGGATGCCAACTTGTTTTGTCGAGTATGCACGATGTAATTCATTCACATCCGCAAACACCATGCCTTCACCTAAACCATTGACACGTTCACGCGTCATGTAATACAAACCTAAAACCACGTCTTGTGATGGCACGATAATCGGTTCACCGTTTGCAGGTGATAAAATATTATTCGTAGACATCATTAATGTACGCGCTTCCAATTGTGCTTCGATTGTCAGTGGTACGTGAACCGCCATTTGGTCACCGTCAAAGTCGGCGTTATACGCGGCGCACACTAACGGATGTAATTGAATCGCTTTACCTTCAACCAATACAGGTTCAAATGCTTGAATACCTAAACGGTGCAATGTGGGTGCGCGGTTTAATAATACTGGATGCTCGCGAATCACATCATCTAAAATATCCCATACTTCAGGTTCTTCACGCTCAACCATTTTCTTCGCAGCTTTAATGGTGGATGCTAAACCTAAACGTTCTAATTTACTAAAGATAAATGGTTTAAATAATTCCAGCGCCATTTTTTTCGGCAAGCCGCATTGATGTAATTTCAATGTCGGTCCCACCACAATGACTGAACGGCCAGAATAATCTACACGTTTACCGAGTAAGTTCTGTCTGAAACGACCTTGCTTACCTTTAATCATATCGGCTAAAGATTTCAACGGACGTTTGTTGCTGCCAGTAATTGCGCGACCTCTACGGCCGTTATCCAATAACGCATCAACCGCTTCTTGTAGCATACGTTTTTCGTTGCGAACGATAATATCAGGCGCATTCAAATCAAGTAACCGTTTCAAACGATTATTACGGTTAATGACGCGACGATATAAATCGTTCAGATCAGAAGTCGCAAAACGACCACCATCTAATGGTACTAATGGACGCAAATCAGGTGGCAATACGGGTAATACTTCTAGAATCATCCACTCTGGTTTATTGCTTGATGAAGCAAATGCTTCAAGAAGTTTGAGTCTTTTCGCAATTTTCTTGAACTTGGTATCAGAACCTGTTTCAGCAAGTTCTTGACGTGCTTTTTCAATTTCTGCTTTAAGATCAAGATTTTCAAGTAAGTTACGAATACCTTCGGCACCCATGCTGGCGGTAAATTCATCACCATATTGATCAAGTGCTTCAGCATAAGCTTCATCAGATAATAATTGGCCTTGTTCTAATGCGGTCATGCCTGGGTCGGTGACGACATAAGCTTCAAAATACAATACGCGTTCAATATCACGTAAAGTCATATCCAGCATTAAACCGATACGTGATGGTAATGATTTTAAAAACCAAATATGCGCAACAGGACTTGCAAGTTCAATGTGTGCCATACGTTCACGACGCACTTTAGTGAGCGTGACTTCTACGCCGCATTTTTCGCAAATAATGCCACGATGTTTAAGGCGTTTATATTTGCCGCATAAACATTCGTAATCTTTAACAGGACCAAAGATCTTAGCGCAAAATAAACCATCACGTTCTGGTTTGAACGTACGATAGTTAATCGTTTCTGGTTTTCGCACTTCACCATACGACATGGCGCGAATGGATTCTGGCGAAGCCAATGAAATACGAATAATGTCAAAATCATCAACACTGTGTTGATCTCTTAGAAGACCTAGTAAATCTTTCAAGACTGTACCCCTCTAAAGTTAATGTTACTACTCGCGATCTAATTCAATATTTAAGGCGAGTGCTCTAATCTCTTTTATTAACACATTAAACGATTCCGGCATGCCTGCTTCCATACGATGATCTCCATCAACAATGTTTTTATACATGCGTGTGCGGCCAGCAACATCATCTGATTTAACAGTTAACATTTCTTGCAAGGTATAAGCAGCACCGTAAGCTTGCAGTGCCCATACTTCCATTTCCCCGAAACGTTGACCACCAAATTGTGCTTTACCACCCAGCGGTTGCTGTGTAACCAAGCTATATGAACCCGTTGAACGTGCGTGCATTTTGTCATCGACTAAATGATGCAGTTTGAGTATGTACATGTAACCTACTGTTACCGGTGTATCAAATTGCTCACCTGTACGACCATCATGTAAAACGGTTTGTCCTGACTCTGGCAAATCTGCCAAATTCAACATCGCTTTGATTTTATCTTCACTTGCGCCGTCGAATACTGGCGTTGCCATAGGCACACCTTTACGTAATCTTTTTGCGAGTGATAATAATTCCGTATCGTTTAAAGATTTCAAAGCATTTTTGTTGTTATCGCCGCCGATTTCATAAATTTTGCCTATGAACTGACGGATGTTATTTAATTTTTCTTGTTTATCTAGCATTTGGCCGATTTTTTCGCCTAAACCTTTTGCGGCCCAACCTAGATGTGTTTCCAATACTTGTCCTACGTTCATACGTGAAGGTACGCCTAAAGGATTTAATACGATATCAACAGGTCTGCCATCAGGTAAGTACGGCATATCTTCCACCGGAACGATGGTTGAAATCACCCCTTTATTACCGTGACGTCCGGCCATTTTATCGCCAGGCTGAATGAAACGTTTAACAGCCATATACACTTTAACAATTTTTAATACGCCTGGTGCTAAATCATCACCTTGAATAATTTTCTTACGTTTTTCTTCCAATTTTTCATCGTAGGCTTTACGTAAGACATCTAATTGTTCACGTGAACTTTCAAGCTGTACATTGTCCTCGTCTTTTTTCAGGCGAATTTCAAACCATTTTTCTTGTGGAATACTATCTAAGTATTCTTGAGTGATTTTATCGCCAGATTTTAAGCCTTTTGGACCACCGGCAGAAACTTTATCTAACAACAGTTTATTGATCCGTTGATATACGTCGGTTTCTACAATGCGGTACTCATCGTTCAAGTCTTTTTGAACTTTTTTCAATTCTTCATCTTCAATTGCACGCGCACGTTCGTCTTTTTCAAC
>JBEKTV010000196.1:0-3153 GCA_049515675.1 Gammaproteobacteria bacterium
AATGCTGAAAAACTCACAGAATTAGCTCAATCAATAAATCCATGCTGAAGGAAAAATCATGATCTTAACTACTGACGATATACGCATTTCCCATCTTGACCCCATTACTTCACCGGCGTTATTGTTATCGCAACATCCATTGCCAAGTGCAAGTGCGCGCGACATTATCGAGTATCGCAAAACCGCAAGCGATATTATTCATGGTTTAGATGATCGTTTATTAGTCGTTGTGGGTCCATGTTCTATACATGATGTAGCGGCAGCTTTAGAATACGCTGAACATCTTGCCAAAGCGCGTGAAGTTTTCAAAGATGAATTACATATTATTATGCGTGTTTATTTTGAAAAACCACGTACAACTGTAGGTTGGAAAGGTTTAATTAACGATCCCAATTTAGATAATAGTTTTGATATCAATCAAGGTCTTGTGATTGCAAGAAAATTATTAGTCGATTTAACCAAAATGCAATTGCCCATAGGCACAGAGTTTTTAGATGTGATTATTCCACAATACATTAGTGATGTTGTTTCTTGGGGTGCAATTGGTGCTCGTACCACTGAGAGTCAAGTGCATAGGGAATTAGCCTCAGGTTTATCTATGCCGGTAGGATTTAAAAATGGTACCGATGGTAATATTAAAATTGCCATTGATGCCATACGCTCAGCGCATGGCGAACATCATTTTCTGTCTGTGAGCAAATTAGGTGTGCCTGTGATTGTAGGCACAAAAGGTAATACCGATACTCATGTAATATTACGCGGCGCAAGTAATGGGCCCAATTATGATGCTGAACATGTGGCTAATACCGTAAAATTATTAGCCGCTAATCAGTTGCAACAACGCATTATGATTGATTGTAGCCATGGTAACAGTCAAAAAGATCATAATAAGCAACCCTTAGTTGCACAAAACATTGCAGATCAAATTGCTAAAGGTTCTGAGTCGATTTGTGGCGTGATGATAGAGAGTAATTTAGTTGCAGGCCATCAAGCTTTAACGGATAAACAACATTTAAAATATGGTCAAAGCATTACTGATGCCTGTATAGATTGGCAAGCAACGTATCCAGTATTAGAAAATTTGGCACAAGCGATTATCAAAAGAAGGGCAAAATAATGAGCGCACATGATGAGTTAAGCTTAATTCGCGATAAAATTGATAATGTGGATCGTAAGCTTTGCGATTTGATTAATGAAAGAGCTGACCTTGCTGTTACAGTTTCAAAAATTAAAGCCAATCTTGATACACCAGAATATTATCGCCCTGAGCGCGAAGCTGAAATTTTGCGTCGTATTTTAACTGATTATAACGGCGCTTTAAATAAAGAAGATGTCGCACATATTTTTCAAGAAATTATGCGCTTATGTTTGGCGCTACAACAGCAGCAAAAAATTGCATTTTTAGGACCCATTGGTACTTTCTCTCACGCTTGCGCTCTACGACACTTTGGCCATCAGATTGATATTTATCCGCATGATACTTTAGATGATGTGTTTTCATCTATAGAAAATGATGAAGCACATTTTGGTTTGATTCCATTTGAAAATTCCATTGCAGGCGTTGTCAATCCGGCATTAGATTTGTTAATGAATTCAACTTTATTTATCTGTGGCGAGCATATTATGCCTATTCATCAAAATCTTTTGCGGCATAAAGAGGATAAAGGTGATATTAAGCGTATTTATTCGCACTCACATTCATTCGAACAATGTAAAGAATGGTTAAATGTACATATGCCACATGTAGAACGAATTACTGTTAAAAGTAATGCGGCTGCAGCTGCAATTGCGCAAACTGAAAAAAATGTAGCGTGTATTGCGGGTGAACTTGCTGCTGATATTTATAAATTAGATATAGTCCATGCCAATATTGAAACCAATAAACACAATGCTACGCGATTTGTCGTCATCGGCAAACAAAAAATAAGACCTAGCGGCAAAGATAAAACTTCTATTGTATTTGCAACACCACATACACCGGGCGCGCTTATTAATCTTATTTTACCATTTCATGAACAAGGTATTAATTTACTGTCAATTACCTCAAGACCGAATAAAACACGTAATTGGAGTTATTTATTTTTTATTGACATTGAAGGGCATCAAGATGATATTAAGGTTAAAACTGCATTAACCCAGTTAGAAGGTGGTGCGGGAATGATACATGTGCTAGGCTCTTATCCAATTGCTATTTTATAAGAGTACGCTTAAGAGAAAACTATGGCAAATTTTACAGTCACACCTTCACATTTACACGGCACGATTTGCGCATCTCCCTCTAAGTCTCATACTTTACGTGCGATTTTATTTGCAAGTCTTGCCCATGGCGAAAGTCTTATTACAGATTTTTTACCTTCGCCTGATGCAGAAGCAATGATCAATGCTTGTAGACAATTAGGTGCAAAGATTACTGTTGAAAAAAATAAAATTAGCATTAATGGTACAGCAGGGCATTTAAGCAATCCTGATAACGTCATCGATTGCGGAAATTCAGGACAAGTCCTACGTTTTGTCGCTGCAGTTGCAGCATTAACACCGCATTATGTTATTTTTACTGGTGATGAATCAATACGCCATAACCGTCCAGCACAACCATTAATTGATGGATTGCGACAATTAAATGTATTTTGTGTCTCCACTAAAAATGATGGACATGCCCCCATTATCGTTAAGGGCCCAATTAAACCCGGTAACACAGAACTCTATGGCCAGGATTCTCAACCGGTTTCTGCGTTGCTCATTGCCTGTGCTTTTGCAAAAGGGGCTTCGGAGATCCATGTAAAAGATCCAGGTGAAAAACCTTGGATAGATTTAACTTTAGATTGGTTCGACCGTTTAGGTATTGCTTATAAAAATGACAATTACACACGTTATACAATTGCGGGTGATGAAAAAATTCAAGCTTTTGATTACCAAGTGCCTGGCGATTTTAGCTCGTTAGCATTTCCTATTGTGGCTGCAATAATTACACAATCTGAAATTACTATTAATAATGTTGACATTAACGATGTTCAGGGCGATAAAAAAATCATTGATTGCCTAATAGAGATGGGCGCTCAGATTATAATAGATGATAATAAACGGCAATTACAGGTAAAGACATCGCATGAATTAAATGGCAAGACCATTGATGTGAATGACATGATAGATGCA
>JBEKTV010000197.1:0-4112 GCA_049515675.1 Gammaproteobacteria bacterium
TGGAATAATATAAGTTTTAGGCATAGGAATATTAGCGTGTTTAGCTAAGGCTTCCACAATGCGATAAAATTCCGGTGCAGTGTTGGCATCCACTTCTTTGGCTTTATAGAGTTTTAATACGATTTTATCGGAAAACCAATAGGCGCCAAAATTCATAATCAGCGCAAAAATACCTGCGAATACTAAACCACCACGGCCGCCTAATAATTGACCGATCGCTAAAAATAATGCTGTTAATGCGGCTAGTAAAATAAATGTACGTGTCATGCCCATTATATTTCTCCTGGTTTTTTCCGTGATAAATAACTATACGCAACAGGAATAACTAATAATGAAAACAATGTACCAATAATCATCCCGCCGACAATAGTCCAACCAATTTGCTCGCGAGACACTGCGCCCGCACCTGTTGCTAATGCTAAGGGTAACGCACCTAATGCCGTTGCGCCAGTTGTCATTAATATAGGACGAATACGTAATACTGAAGCTTCAACAATGGCTTCATAAAATACTTTGCCTTCACGTTGCAAAGTATTGGCAAATTCGGTGATTAAAATCCCGTGTTTGGTAATTAAGCCTATCAAGGTCACAAAGCCAATTTGCGTATATAAATTATTGGTACCGTCGGTTAAATGTAATAAAATCACCGCGCCTAAAATAGAAAACGGTACGGTTAACATAATAACCAGCGGATCCGCAAAACTCTCAAATTGCGCAGATAAGGCTAAGTAAATAAATACTAGCGCTAAAACCACCGTGAAAATCATCTCGCCGCTAGAATTAACATAATCGCGCGTTAAACCTTCCCAAGTATATTTTGCAGTTTCAGGTAAAACTTGTGGCGCTAACTGTTCAATATATTCTACTGCTTCACCCATGCTATAACCTGGATTTAAGTTTGCAGTGAGTTCTGCAGAACGTAAGCGATTATAGTGTGGCAGACTATCGGCTTTCACAACAGATTGTGCAGTGACAAGTGAAGACAATGGCACCATAGTCCCATCTTTTGCGCGCACGTAAACACTTTGTAATTGATACGGCGCTTGTCGGTCTTTTTCTGGCATTTGTACCATGACTTCATAACTCTCGCCGGCCATATCTAAATTAGTAACATTACGGCCAGCGACCATAATATTGATAGTATCGTTAATTTCTTCAGGACTAATACCTAAATTTGCGGCCAACGCTCTATCAATACTCACAGCAATTTGTTGGCTGTCCATTTTCAAACTGCTTTCCACGCTATTTAGACCAGGATATTTTTGTAGCTCTGTCACCAAGCTTTCCATAATATTGGCAAGATCTGCATAACTACCTGAGAGTTGCACCACCATTTGAATAGGATTATTACCGCCAGTACTAGAAATCGGTGGCAAATCTAAAGCAAAAGCCCGAATACCCGGAATTGAAACCAATTGTCCTTGAATGGAATTAATAATTTCCGATTGCGTACGCTCCCTATCGCCCCAATCTTTTAACAAAGTGAAAATAAGGCCGCCCGTACTGGATGGATATCCTGCTACAGAAACTGTGCCACTGTTTTCAGGAATTTGCTCAAGAATCTTAACCGCTTGCGCAATATGTTCTTCAGTATATGTAAAGCTAGAACCTGTAGGCGCAGATAACATGGTTAAAATCGCACCGCTGTCTTCAACCGGTGCTAATTCTTGTTTCAGCGTCATAAATAACGCAACACCCACACCCGCTAAAACCACGAAAATAACCACGACAAAATGACGCTTACCTAATGCATAATATAAAAAACGTCGATAATGTGTGTATAAAGATTCAAAAGCGCTTTCCAAGCGTTGCTGATAACGATTCATTTTACCGTGCGGTCTTAATAAATAAGCACACATCATAGGTGATAAAGTTAAGGCAACAAATCCTGATACCAATACGGCGCCAGCGAGGGTAAAAGCAAACTCACGGAAAATATCACCAGTTAATCCTGTAGTAAAACCAATCGGTGCATAAACGGCGGCAAGTGTGATGGTCATCGCCACAATGGCAAAAGCAATTTCAGTACTGCCTTTTATGGCTGCAGCAATAGGTGTTAAACCTTCTTCGATATGTCGATAAACATTTTCCAGCATCACAATCGCATCATCGACAACTAGACCAATGGCGAGCACTATGGCTAATAATGTCATAGTATTAATGGTGTAACCTAGAAAATAAATCACGCCAAAGGTTGCCATTAAACAAAGTGGAATGGTGATAATGGGAATAGAAGTTGAACGAATCGATCCTAAAAAGCCAAATACCACAACCACCACCAGTAAAATCGCTTCAAAAATAGTTTTATATACTTGATTAATAGATTCATCGATAAACAAGGCTTCATCATAGGCAACCCCTGCGCGCATTGACGCGGGCAAATTACGCTGCATCGCTTCTAAGCGTTTATTGGCCTCAAATGAGATATCAATTGGATTTGAAGTTGCTTGTGGGATTAAGGCTAATACCACAGCGGGGTTATTATTGATATAAACGGCGTTGTTATCATCCAGCGCGCCCATCTCCACATTGGCCACATCACTTAAACGAATAAAATTACCATTTTCATCACGAATAATCAGATTTTTAAATTCATCTACATGTTTTAATTTAGTATCAGTAGAAATGGGATAATCACGCATCAGACTTTCAATACTGCCGCCAGGTAGGGTTTGATTTTGTTCTTCTAAGGTTGTGGCAATATCATCAGCAGTGACATTACGTGCAGCCATTTTTGCAGGATCTGCCCAAACACGCACAGAATACTCACGTCGTCCAAACACTTGCACCCGCGCAACACCTTGGATTTGCTCAAACTCCGCACGTACATATCGCTCAATATAATCAGTTAATTCTAAAGCAGAGCGTTTTTGATCATTAAAACCAATAAAAAGTGTAGGACTGGTATTGGGATCTGCTTTACTTAATACCGGATCTTCTGCTTCCTCAGGCATAAATGCCCTAACGGCGCTGAGCTGATCACGCACATCATTTAAGCCTTCGCCAATATCATAGTTAGGCTGAAACCGAATGGTAATATCACTTGCGCCTTCATAACTATTAGAAATAATCGCTTCAATTCCTTCAACACCGGTTAAGCGATTTTCTATTCTGGTGGTAATTTCTTCTTCGATTAATTCAGCGCTTGCGATTTCAGGTAAATGCACGACTAAGCCTCTTTCTTGTCAGTGTAAATTTCAACTTCAGCACCATCGCGTAATTTTTCTTGTCCGCGTGTGACCACGACGTCTCCTGGATTTAAACCTTTGGCAATATACACAAAACCTTTTATCCGTGAAGCAATTTCAACGGTAACACTATTGGCTTTGTTGTCTTTCACCACATACACGCGATAACCTTCAACGGTTGGCAATAAACTTTCTTCAGGAATTTTATAACCATTGGGCGTATAGCCTAATATATGTTGGAGTTTTACCGATAAACCTGGGGCTAGCCGACCGTCAGTATTATCCACCATGGCTTCCACTTTTAAAGTGCGGGTAGATTCATCAATATAAGGAGAAATAAAACTCACTGTACCTTGAAAAGTTTCATCAGGATAAGCACTGCTGATTAATGAAATAGTTTGTCCGAGCGCGACTTTACTGATGTATTGCTCAGACACGCTGTATTCTAAGCGCAAACGTGACTTGTCCACAATATGAACCAGTGTTTCACCAATGGTAATGTATTGACCAAGGCTTAATAACTTTTCACCTAATTCACCATCAAATGGTGCTTTAATTAAGGTTTTAGCTAAATCCGCTTTTGCAATTTCTAATTGGGCAAGGCTGACATCAAGCGTAGCTTTAGTGCGATCGACTTCTTGGCTGGAAACGGCTTTACGTGCTAATAAACTTTCGTTGCGTTTATATTCTACGGTATTTAATTCCACTTCCGCTTGTGCTTGCGCAAGTTTTGCTTGCTCGAGTGAATCATCAATACGAATCAGTGCATCACCTGTTTTCACCGCTTGGCCTTCAGTGAAAAATAATTCGGTAATTGAGCCTTCCACTTCACTGGCAATTGCGGCGGCATCAATTGCGCGCAGATTACCAAATACATCGACTATCATTGGAATGTCTTCAACTATTACCGGCGCCGTTACGACT
>JBEKTV010000198.1:0-3123 GCA_049515675.1 Gammaproteobacteria bacterium
TAAAGAACACCATCGATGCTTTGATCGCAATATTTAAACCGACCATTAAGCAAAAAGGTTTAAAGCTAGAGGTTTATTACGATGATAATATTCCACATATTTTATTTGGTCAGGAGTTATTGCTGCATAGAATTATTTTAAATTTGTTCAGTAACGCAGTTAAATTTACTGAGCACGGTGCCATCAGTTTAGAAGTGAGTTTATTGCAGAAAAAAGCCGATAAAATCAGTCTTAAATTGGTTATTAAAGATACTGGCATTGGTATTCCCGAAGATAAACAAGAAGTGATTTTTGATAAATTCAGCCGTTTAAGCTCATCTTATGCAACAGCTTATAAGGGCAGTGGCTTGGGTTTATATATGGTAAAGGAATATATTAAAAAATTGGGGGGTGATATTAAAGTCAACAGCACTCCTGGTCGCGGTGCCCAATTTACTTGTACAGTGCAATTCAAAATGCCAACGCCTGCGCAACTCAAAAAATTTCAAGCACTACAAGCGATTCAGTTGGCTGAAAATACTATAGAACCTGTTAAAACCAAAATTGATATTTTATTAGTTGAAGACAATGAGTTGGTACAAAAAGCAACAATATTTAATTTAAAGTCTTGGGGTTTTGATAAGGTTGATGTAGTTGCAACAGGACAACAAGCGATTAACAATAGTGAAAATAAGAAATATGATTTAATTTTTTTAGATTTAGGTTTGCCCGATATGAATGGTCTAGAAGTTGCCCAATTGATTAGAAAAAATCTTGTTTCACCCAGTCAGCAGACACCGATTATTGCATTGACTGCACATGCAGATGAAAAAATTAAAAAGGAATGTATGGCTGCGCAGATTAATAAAGTATTATTAAAACCCATGCTAGAGCGAGATGTTAAAAAAATTTCCACTGAACTTTTAGGACATCCATTCGCAGCACAAATAATAGATTTTGCGTTATGGCAAAAACGCTGCGGTGATAATCGTGATTTGGCCATGGAAACCCAGCAACTTATGTTTAAGCAATTACCTGAAATTAAAAATAAAACTACAGCTGCATTAAATAAAGTAGAACTTGCTGATTTTAATCACATGATTATAGAATGCTATGGAGAGTTGATGTATTGCGGCCTTCCTGCATTAGAAACTCAGGCTTCTTTGCTGATTGAAGCGATTCAAGAAAACAAAAAGCAAGAGATTAAGAAATTGCATCAAGCATTTTGTGTTGAAATTGACAAAGTGATAAGTGAATCACCCAAAATGAATAGTGAAATTTCATATGAATAAAATGCCTACAGATCTTTATTTAAAAAATATATTAAATGCTAAATTACCCGTTAGCCTTTATTGGATGAACCAAGATGGGGTTATGCTCGGATGTAATGAAGAACAAGCACATATGCTTGGATTATCATCTTCGAAAGAATTGATTGGTAAAAGTGTCTATGATTTCGTTGAAATGCTTGGCTGGAGCAATGAAATGTGCGAGATTATTCGGCAAAATGATCTTGAGGTCATGGAAACGAAAAATCCTATTATTACTGAAGAAGTATTAGAAATTAATGGGCAGAAGCGAACCTACCTTTCTCATAAAAGTCCTTTGTTAGATGACAATGGTAAAGTCATAGGTGTATTTGGTTTTTCCAGTGATATTACTAAACGTAAAGAGGCTGAGCTTGCTTTAAAAGCGGCTAAGCAAGCAGCGGAAACGGCAAGAGAAGTTGCAGAGGAAGAAAGCTTAACTAAGATCGAATTTGTTTCAAATATGGGCCACGATCTTAAAATGCTACTTGAAAGTATTATGGGTATGGCTGATCAAATTAATTTAGTGTCTTTAGATAAAACAACTCAAGAATGCGCGCAAGGTATTCATCAAGCAGGTGATGCGTTAGTCAATTTATTAAATGAATTTGTGGAAACTACGCGTCTTGAATTGAGTGACATGCTCTATAACGAATCTTGTTTTGAATTAAAAGCATCTGTGAAAAAGTTAATAGATATTTTTAACCCCGCCATCAAGCAAAAAGGTTTAGCATTTGAGTTTAATTATGATGACCATATCCCTGAAGTGTTATATGGGCAGAAATTATTGTTCGAGCGAATTATTCTAAATTTACTGGGTAATGCGCTTAAATATACCGCTGACGGTATGATAGGTATTGAAATCAGTTTATTAGAAAATAAGTCTAATATGGTGACGATTAAGCTTGTGATTAAAGACACCGGCATAGGTATACCTAAAGATCAACAAAAAAATATTTTTGATAAATTCAATCGCGCATCAATCGCCGACGCAGATTATCGTGGCAATGGTTTGGGTTTATATATGGCAAATGAATTTGTTAAAAAATTAAATGGCGATATTAAAGTTGAAAGTGTACAAGGTAATGGGTCAAAATTTATCTGTAAACTACAATTTCATATACCCACAAGTACACAGCTTGTTAAACATCAAGAAAATTATAAAGCTACAGCTAAAAAAATACATGTCTTGTTATTTGAAGAAACTTTATTAGCGAGAAAAGTTGCCCAAAGTTTACTTTGGCAAGAAGGCTATGATGTTACTATTGCAAAAACTGCAAGTGAAGTACTTGAATTATCGAATCAAGACACTTTTGATTTGATATTAATGGATGTTGGTTTTGCAGATGCGGATGTTTTGAATGTAGTAAAATCAATTCGCAATCAGCCAGAAAATCGCAATCAAAAAACCTTAATTGTCGCCTTAGCAGCTCATGCTGATACCAAAATTAATCAGGCATGTTTAGATGTAGGCATGCAAGAGGTGATTGATAAGCCGCTAAACTCTAAAAAAATATCAGTGATTATTGCCAATATTGCTCCTGTGATTGATTTAGCAGCGGTTGCTGAAGTCTTAGGCGGTAATATGGATCTCGCTCAAGAAATGTTAGATATGTTAATGCAAGAATTACCCAAATTTAAACAAGATATTCGTATTGCATTTCAAAATCAGGACTTAGAAGCGCTACAACATCATGTGCACAAATTACATGGTGGCTTATGTTATAGTGGCACCTTATATTTAAGAGATGTCACGCGCCTGTTCGAGAATCAACTCATTGAAAAAACCGGTCATTATGAAGAGGCTTATCATTTACTGTTAAAAGAGATTGATAAG
>JBEKTV010000199.1:0-3121 GCA_049515675.1 Gammaproteobacteria bacterium
ATCGGCAAACAACCGCCCAGTGGATTGATTTTTTCTTTGCGATATAAATCAATCATGGCTTGACTCATTTTTTGTTTATCACTACCAAAGCGCTCGCGCAAACTCATAATTTTAGGTTGCATCAAACGCATATGCGCCATTGAGCGATAGCTACTGGCGGAAAGTTTATAAAATGCAATCTTTACTAATAATGTCACTAAAATAATTGCCACACCCCAGTTGCTGAATAATTCATGACATTTTTTCATCACCCAAAAAAGTGCGACTGATATCGGCCAAAACCAACCGTAATCTAATGTTAAATCTAAATGTGGCGCTGCGGCTTTTAAATTTTCCGCAATTTTTGGACCTAAATAAAATTGTCCGCCCGTTTTTAATTGATTACCCGGTTCTAAAGTTAAAGTCGGCCCCATCAGTGCAATACGAAATACACCTGCCTCTGGAGGAAAGCTTAAATATCTAAATGTTTGATCATGATTTGGAATAAAACTGCTGACAAAGTAATGTTGCAACATTGCAAGCCAACCGCCAGTAATACTTTTATCTAGATCACTTTTAGTCATGTCTTTATAAGTGATTTTTTCATAACGTTTATCAGGACTTGAAATTGCTGCACCTTGATAAGTTGCTAATCCTAATAATCCTGCATCTTCACCTTGTTTACGTTTGAATTGTCCGTAAAATTGTCCCTGCCAGGTTTGTGCGCTTTGATTATTAATTTCGTAGTCAATAGCAAATAAATATTGTCCGCGTGTAAATGTAAATTGTTTAACCACAGATAAGCCCTGACTATTTTGCCAAGTTAAATCAACGGTTAAAGTATCTGCGTCATTTTCTAATTGATAATTTTTCTTGGCGCTAGAATAAAGCGCAGGTCCCGTACTTGGAACATCAGGACCTTGATCGCTAGATAAACCACTTTGCGCAATATAGTAATGTTGGGTATCAGAAGTAAATAAGCGAACATCCGGACTGTTTTCATCTAGGGTTTGTTTGTAAGCGCGCAAATCTGCTTGCACTAAATTTCCACCTAGTGGATCTATCCATAATTTTAATACATCGGTTTCTACAATAATCCAATCTGTAGAAGGAGAAGTTGCAGTTTCATTTTTAACTTCTTGGCTAGTATTAACTTCTTTGGCAAGATTTACTGCTTTAGGCACATCAGTATTACCTTCAACCACGGCTTCTGCGATTTGCTGTGATTGCAGGGCAGATTGAACACCATAATCTTGTTGCCATGCTTGCCATAATAAATAGCCAACAATCACTAATCCGCCCAATAATAAAGTTCTTTGTAAATCCATATTCATCTATCTATTTTTTAGGAAGTGGGTCTTCCCCACCGCGATGCCACGGATGGCACCGGAGTAGGCGTCTAAAGGCTAAATAACTGCCGCGAATGCTCCCATACTGGGTAATCGCGTCAATTGCGTAAGCAGAACATGTGGGATGAAAACGACAATGCTGTCCCACCCAATAACTTAAGGTGTAACGGTAAATACGAATTAACATCAATAAAGCATTTTTAATCATGTTAATTGGGTCCACAGTTCATCTAAAGTATTAAAAACTTCTTTATTATCAACAGCTTCTATTTTTGAGCGCGCTACAAATATAATATCGTACGCCTTTAATTGGGTAACATGGGCGCGAAAGCTTTCTCTTACCAAACGTTTAATACGATTTCGCGCTACGGCTCTTTTCATTGCCTTTTTACTCACTAATAGCCCTAGTCGCGCATGCGAATACACATTGGGTCTTGCGTAAATACTGGCCAAAGGGTGATTAATTTTAATCGCTTGTTGAAATACAATATCATAATCGCGAGCACACAGTAAGCGAAAAGATTTGTTAAATTTCAACGTTTTGCCGTGCAAGCAAGCCGTTTACGCCCTTTGCGTCGGCGATTTGCCAACACTTTGCGTCCACCCACTGTTGCCATTCTGGCTCTAAATCCATGGGTGTTTAAGCGTCTTCTTTTACTGGGTTGATAGGTACGTTTCATGACTAACCTGTTATATAAGTTTAATATTAGGGGCGTATTTTAAGGGTAAAATGGATTGACTGTCAAATACTTAATTAGGTTTATGTAAAATACGGCACGCAAAACTGCGGGTTTCCTTGGCATCCTAATAAAGGAGATACGCAAAACTGTTGGTTCCCGTCCAAACGGGTCCTGTCCTCGACTCCCTTTTTCGTGCTCGCAGGCTGCGCGCGAAAAAGGGAGCTCTTCGGCCACCCGTTTGGAATTAGATCTGCGGCGTTTTGTGTATGCTTTTTCCGGATATGTTTTTATTTATTATTCTTTATTCAGAGTGTGAATCTAATACCAAGAAGATTGGATTTTCTTCAATGTCTTGAATGATCTTAATATCAGGATAAAAGCATACGCAAAACACTCACTGAATTCTCCTCCAAGTGGGTGGCTGAAGGCATCCTTTTTCTCGCGCGCCGCGATCGAGCACGAAAAAAGGATCCGAAGACAGGACCCGCTTGGACGGGAATTATCCCTTTTGCGTATCTCATTTTAATAACAGCGGTATAACTTTACATGAAGTATTGGTATGAGATGTTAATAAACCTCCTTTTTGCTTAAAGAAATAGTTACGCCCAAGTTGTTCATTACCCTAAGCACAGCTTTCACATAGAGATGCAGTATAGAGTAACTATATGAAATTTATATTGAATATGGCTTTATCCACAGATTTTCTCTATGCTTATTATATTAATAAGTTTTAAATAAAAAGATTTAATAATATTTAAACTGCGCAAAATGCTTAATTTTCACTAAATAAATTCCTTGTTTTATTCTTTTTTCAAATTAGTTAGCAAAACTAAAAAATTAAATAATCGTAACCCCACATTTTATAAAAATGGTCCTCTCTTCTTTTTTCTATTAACCACACTCCTTAAAAATAATAAAATTGATCTTTAAAAAACTTATTATGATTATTAAGCAACAAAGCTTCTGTGGATAACTATTAATTTATTTTAAATATCAACACTATATTATCTTTATGAACTCCGGTATAATCACGGTTTTGTAGGCTGTTTAGCTTGTGGATAACTCTGGTGCTGATGTCAAAGCTCGTTTGTGCTCATTTATCCCACAAGATAA
>JBEKTV010000200.1:0-3113 GCA_049515675.1 Gammaproteobacteria bacterium
CGTATTGCTTTTACCTTCACCACACAATAAGCGAAAATCTGGATGATTATTCGCTGCCAATAATTGGCAAGATTGACAAGCACCACAAGCATGGCCTTTTTTAGGCGCTGCGCATAAAAAACCATAAGCAAACGTGCGGGCAAAATCTAATGTTTGCGCGCGCTGCCCAATTAAAAGTAAGGCATGAGGGATATTTACATGTGACCATAAATGTTCATGCTTCATTAATGAGCTCATCCAAAATTGCACGTAAATGTGCTTGTACTTGAGATAAAGATTCAGCGGCATTCACAATCCGATAACGGCTAGGATTTAATTCTGCGCGCTGTAAATAGGCTTGTCTTACCCTCACAAAAAAGTCAGTTTGTTCTTGTTCAATACGGTCTTTTACTTTGCGATGTTGGGTGCGCAATAATGCCACATCAACAGGAGCATCTAGAATAATCACTCTGTCAGGTTGTAAATCATTTTGTACCCATTTTTCTAAGACCGCAATGCGATCATGCGCAATTCCCCGACCGCCGCCTTGATAGGCATAAGAGGCATCAGTAAACCTATCAGAAACCAGCCACTGGCCTTTTGAAAGTGCGGGCTGAATAATTTGAGCAATATGTTGGGCGCGCGCTGCAAACATTAATAATAATTCTGCATCGATAGATAAAGTTTCATAGCCTTTGGTGTGCAACACGATATCGCGAATTTTTTCAGCTAAAGGCGTACCGCCGGGTTCACGCGTGCGTACCACATCTAAATGTTTATCGGTTAAATACCGGCATATGAATTCCATATTGGTGGTTTTACCCACACCTTCTATGCCTTCAAGTACGATAAATTTGCCTGTCATTATTGCGTTTCCAATAGCTTTCGATATTCTTGCACGGCCTTATTATGGGCATCCAAATTATCAGTAAAAACATGGGTGCCATCACCTCTTGCAACAAAATAAAGCGCATCTCCTGCGCTTGGATGCAATGCTGCTTCAATTGCTAAAGGACTTGGAATTGCAATCGGTGTTGGCGGTAAACCTAAATGTAAATAAGTATTATAGGGTGTATCTAGTTTTAAATCATCTTTAGTCAAAGGCCTGTCATAATGCGCACCTAAACCGAATACTACAGTTGGGTCTACTTGTAATAACATGCCTTTTTGTAGGCGTCTGACGACAACACCGGCAACCTGCGTAAGCTCACTTGCCACTGCGGTTTCTTTTTCTATGATGGATGCTGCAATTAAAGCTTGATAAGGATTTTCATAAGGTAAATAAGGGTCACGTGCTTGCCAAGCTTTATCTAAAAATGTTTGCATTTCTTTATAGGCTAGCGTGAGTAATGATGCGTCGGTATAATTTCTAGGGAAATGATAAGTTTCAGGATAAAACAAGCCTTCTGGTTTATGCTCACTTAAATTGAGCTGCTGCAAAATGGTATCGGGATTTTGCCAATCTAAGGTTTTTTGCAGCGCATCTTGTGCGAGAATAGCTTGTGTGATTTGTGCAAATGTCCAGCCCTCACCTATGCGCAAACTATGCATCATCACATCCCCGCGGACAATTTTATCTAGCACTGTTTCTGCCGTGCTATTTTTTTCGAATAAATACTCACCTGCTTTAAGTGCTTGCGTATGACCTTCAATGTAAGCTAAAGCCATAAATGCATAGGCGCTACCGATGACATGCTGGTGTTTTAAGCCTGTGGCAATTTGCTTAAGCGAGTCACCAGGTTTAATGGTATAAGTGATTGCTTGTGGATTTTTATGTGCAATTTCTTGCGCAAACCAAATTCCGGTAAAAATAATAACCGATAGTATTATCGCTAATGAGATAAATATTTTCATGTGTTTAACCAAAGTATTGAATTAATTTTTGCGTATAATGCCCAACTTTCAATAGGCGTCCCTCTATATTAGTAACAGGCCAGATCCCAAATATACTATTACACAAAAATACTTCATCTGCCTGTAAGAGTTTTTCTCGCGCGATGGGAATTATATTGACTCGAATATCATGTAATTCTGCCCAAGTTAAAATCTGTGCGCGCATAATACCCAGTATACCGCAATGGCTTAAATCTGGTGTAAATAACTCGCCACCCTGTGCATAGAATAGATTACTTTTTGTGCCTTGAATAATGTCATCTTTAGCATTACACATTAATCCTTCGGCGATATTTGGGTCTGTCCATTCACTACTGGCCAATACATTATCTAAGCGATTTAAATGTTTTATGCCTGCTAAGGTTTTATTTTCACTTACAGGAGTCTTGCAAAATATCACTTGCACGCCTTGCTCATAATAATGTTTTGGATAATCAGGAAAAGCATAGGCTTGTACAATACGTTTAATATGCTGTTCTTTTGGGATGCGATAACCACGTTCACCCTGGCCGCGGGTTAAGATGATTTTGATAATGGCCTTATCTTGATTATGCTTAACTGTATCAATTTCTTGTAACAGCAAAGCTTCATTGGGAATAGGAAATTTTAAGCGCTCACAGGCTAATATTAATCGTTGATAATGATCTGACCAAAAAGGCATCACGCCGTGTTTCAGCGCAATCGTCTCAAATAAACCATCGCCATAATGAATTGCTCGATCTGTAATGGCTAATGAGTTTATCATTTGGCCATTAATCAAGCAGGCGTTCATGCATATTTACTGAAAATAAGAGAGCCATTAGTACCCCCAAAACCAAAAGAATTCGACAACACGTGTTGAATTGCCATGGGTTGCGCATGATTCGGGACATAATTTAATACACAACCTTCATCAGGATTTTCTAAATTAATAGTGGGTGGCGCAACTTGGTCGCGAATCGCTAAAATTGAAAATATACTTTCAATGGCACCCGCAGCACCTAGCATATGTCCGGTCATTGATTTTGTAGAACTGACCGCAAGTTTATCAGCATTACTACCAAATAAACGTTCAATTGCAAAACTCTCAATACGATCTGCCGCAGTTGAAGTACCATGGGCATTAAGATATTGGATATCACTTGGATTAAGGCCGGCATCATTTAGCGTATTTTGCATAGCATCATAAGCACCTTGACCATTTTCAGGTGGCATAGTGACATGATGGGCATCAGCACTCATACCAAAACCGGAAATTTCTG
>JBEKTV010000201.1:0-3095 GCA_049515675.1 Gammaproteobacteria bacterium
AATAATAATCGAGTGGGAAAAATAAAAAAGCGACTAAAATAACCATCATTGCCAGTACTTGAGTTAAGCTGTTATTTAATATAGCGTAAAAACTTGTATTAAGATTCCCGTATAATAATGCATAAGCGCCCATCGCTAAAGAAACGGGGATAATACAAATAACGAATATTTGCTTATTAATAAATAAATGGTAAAGTAGTAAAGAGTAAAAAAACACCACTATAAAAATAAACCAATAAGAAGCAAAATAACTAAACAGAAAAACCGTGATGATACTCACAATCATACAGTAAATGACATTATAAAATTTTTCTTTAATGGTATTGCCAGCAACATCAGCATTCATACTAAAAAGCGGAGCAAAGAAAAAATAAAAATAAGGATTGGGTATGGGCAATATATAGTTGACGGCAAACATGATCAAAACTGCATAAACAACCTTGACCCCATTAACACGTTGCTCGCCATAGGGATCATAAGCGTCTAAACGTTTATTGAGTGCTGATATACACATAGGCACTAGCCCCAGGGTTAAAGGGGTAATCTGGATCTGGATCCAAAATTTCTATTTGGACGGGGAAACGTTGTGGTTCTAATAACCATTGATTAGTCTGGGCGATTTTTTGTTGTTGCGTACGTGGGTCGGTAATTTTTCGATCTGCAGCCCACATGGTATTGACAACCACGCCATGAAATATTCTATCAAAATAGTAGGTACGCAGCATAATTTTAGCCTTGTCTCCTACTCTCACATTACGTAAGTCTGTTTCATTAAAATTTGCCTGTACCCACCAGGTAGAAGTATCAATAAATGAAAATAATGGTTCACGGGTTTTTATAGGTGTGCCCACTCCTATATAGAGATTATCTATTACACCATCTGCAGGCGCTCTTACGATGGTCAGATCTAAATCTACTTTGGCATTATCCATGTCTGCTTTTAATACTTGAATTAATTTCTTTTGCTGGACAATTTGCTGATCTTCCACCGCAATTTGTCTTTTAAATGAATCCATAGTATTTTCTAGCGCTTGCAAATTATAATGCAATTCTTTAACTTCTAATTTTGACAAAGCTTGTGCTACGCTTTGTGCATTTTTTAAGTCATATTCATATTGGGCGCGCTCATATTCAAATTTAGCGGCATTAAGCAATGCTCTAGTTTTATCGGTTTGACGTTCAATCACTTTGACATGTTCAATAGCTTCTTCATATTTTGCTTTGGCACTCTCATAGGCCAATTGATAAGGCGGTTGATACACGACAAATAATGGGTCGCCTTCTTTAACTACACTGCCATTTTCTACATATATTTCAGTGATAAATCCTGAAACATCAGCAGCAATAGGCGTGACATTAGTCACTAGAAAAGCATGACCAGTAAATGGAATTAAATAAGAAAAAATATAATAAAGAAAAATGATAGCACTGATGGCAATTACCACTATGGGTAAATTAATTTTACTTTTTGCAACTTCAAATATCTTCTGCATCATCATCCTCTTCTTCATCTGCATCAGGTCTATAATCGTAACCCACTGCTAAATCTTGGTAAAGATTTACTATCGTCATAAATTGATCCAATTTGTATTGGTTCACTTCTATCGCCAATTCATGGAGTAAAATTCTCTCCTCAATTAGTGCCAAATAACTAATAATGCCTCGTTGATATAAGTCATTATTAAAATTAAATACCTTCTGTGTATGTTGCTCCGCGGTTAACAAATAATCCAAACGCTTAGTGTATAAATCATGGGCTGATAAATCATTATTCACATCTCGCAGTACGCTTAGCAAGGTATCAGTATAGCGATAATAAGACGCTTTATTTAAGCCTTTGGCTTTTGCAATTTCTCCATAAGCTGAGGCCTTCAATACAGGAACCTCGAGTAAAAATTCATTAAAAGCGAAAAACTGGCCTAAATCCCAACCTTTGGGCGTCTTGGCTATATCACCATACGCGCCCCTTAATTCAATTGTGGGTAATAAATGCGAAATTGCAATACCTATACCTTCATTAGAGGCTTGTAATTCTAGCGCTGCAACTTGCATATCAGGTCTATTTTCAATGACATTAAAAGGTAGAGCGCCGATAATCATGTCATCGCCACTCAATTGGCTAAAAGTGCGCACGGTAGACATATCCCCAGGCGCTTCATTGATTAAATAATGCAGCGCATTTTGGCTGATAACAATATTTTGCTGAACTACTTTTTCACGCGCTTTGATCCGTTGCCATGCGGCCTTGGCCCTGTCGACTTCTGTTTCTGCATATAAACCACCTTCATGCATATTTTGTGCAATATCCGCCAATTGCGCAAAATCCTGTTCTAGAGTTTTTAATAATGCTAATTGCTCTATTTGACTAACATAATTAAAATAGCTTCCTGCCACTTGGCCTATCACTGCTAAACGTACTCCATCACGCATAGATTCACTGGCTTCTAATTCATAGCCTGCTTTATCTTGTTCTTTAATTTGTTTAAAAATATTGATGGCGTATCGAGGTACAATAGCAAATACAACACCGGGGAATCCCGTATCCGGCCATGAAGAATAACCCCCTATTGCATCGGCTTCCGGAACCCATTGCAATTGCACTCGTTTTAATTCACCTTCCGCAGCTTCAACATTAGCCATGGCGACTTGAATATCATTGTTATATAGCAAAGCTTTATCAATCAATTCATTCAAGGTCGGATCATCAAATTGCTGCCACCAAGGCAAACTCACTAAGTCTTGGTCAGCATTAATATAGTTATCATCAGTGGCATGCCAGTTTTTTGGAATATCTACGTCGATATCATCAGGTGTATAACCAGATAGACTACAAGATGCCAAGAAGGTACTCACTATGATGATAAAAATTTTTTTCATCAATTGAGTGTAGCATAACTCATTAAAATTTTGCCCTGTTGCGTTGTCATAAGGGTTAGCGCTATACTTAAAAATATTCACAGATATAGAGTAAAAAAATGTTTGATCTTGATCCTGTACTACTCGCCCGCATTCAATTCGCTTTTACCATTAGTTTTCATATTATTTTTCCAGCCTTCACAATTGGACTTGCAAGTTTTCTTGCCGTAGTCGAGGGC
>JBEKTV010000202.1:0-3069 GCA_049515675.1 Gammaproteobacteria bacterium
TAATGACTTCTGTTATGCTAGTGGCCTGTGGCGCGGCGACGACTTCTATTGCCAAAAAAGACCTAAAGGTCGAAACCAAAATGAGCGAGACGGTTTTCCTTGAACCGGTTGGCCATGAAGATAAAACCATTTATTTACAAGTGCGCAATACTTCAGCAAAACCCAACTTGGATTTAACTGGACCTTTATACAGTGCTTTAACCAATAAAGGTTATGAGGTAACTTCTAAAGCAGACCAAGCCCATTACATTTTACAAGTAAATGTTTTGCAGGCTGGCGAATTAGATGCGGCAACTCGTGATGAAATTGTTGGACGCGGTTTTGGTGATGCAATTACGGGTGGTTTAGTTGGTGCTGGCGTTGGTGGTTTAGTGAGTGGCCATAAAGATGCAGTGATTGGCGGCGCATTACTCGGCGCAGCTATTGGTGGTTTGGCTAATGCAACTACACATGATATTACTTACAGCGTAATTACTGACGTACAAATTACCGAAAAACTTAAAAGCGGCAACAAAGTTCACAAAACACGTATTGCAAGTACTGCCAATAAAGTTAATTTAAAATTTGAACAAGCCGAACCGGAATTGGTTGAAGGTTTATCACGTTCAATTGCGGGAATATTTTAATCAATAAAGACAGAGCACTTTGTTAAAGCAAAGTGCTCTTTTAAGAGAATGACCTGTCATCTTACAGGTGAAGAAATTTATCAAAAAATGTTTTTGTAATAAGATATTTTTGTGTGAAAATAAATTTAAAACCGCTTTATTCTAACCCTGGCGGTAAACTGTTTTGTTTTAAATCATTACTCTCAACACTGGTGACGGGATATGCGCAATAATCAGCGGCATATGTTCCGGTTGGGCGAAAATTACCACTGTGTCCTAAACCACCAAAAGGCGCGATGCCACTAATTCCGGTAGTTGGACGATTCCAATTGACAACACCTGCGCGCGAATGATTAAAAAATAGTTCATATTCTTTTTTATCATTCGTTAAAATACCTGCGGTTAAACCATATTGGGTTTTATTGGCAAGTTTAATGGCGTCACTTAAATCTTTCACACGATAGATTTGTAATAAGGGTCCGAAAATTTCTTCATCTGGGGCATCAATATTGGTCATGTCTATTAAGCCAGGTGATAATAATGCGGTATTATTATCAAGTGCTTTTGTGATTAATAAACTTTTGCCACCTAATTGTTGCAGTGCTTTTTGTTGATCTAAAACATGTTGCCCGGCTTTGGCAGAAATTAATGTGCCCATAAAAGGCTCAGGAATTGTTTTGGGATAATTGACACGAATTTGCGTTAATTTTGCCATGAGTTTAACCAGCAATGATTGGGTTTGATCATTCTCAATGATAATTAATCGTCGCGTACAAGTACAACGCTGACCTGCGCCAATAAAGCTAGATTGAATAATGGTCAGCACAGCATTATCCAGATCAGAAATTTTGCTGACAATCATAGGATTATTACCGCCTAATTCCAACACTAATAATTTTTCAGTTTGGCCCGCAAGTTGCTGATGTAACATTTGCCCTACTCTAAAACTGCCAGTAAAACAAATGCCATTTAAATCTGGATGTGAAGATAAGGCATGCCCTGTATCTCCAGCACCTTGTACAAAATTAATTACGCCTTTGGGTAAATTAATTTTCTCCCAAAGTTTAATGACGAGTTGTGAAGTTTGAGGCGTTTGCTCGCTAGGTTTAATGACAACAGTATTCCCTGCAAGTAACGCCGGTATTAAATGTGTATGCATTAAATGTCCAGGAAAATTAAACGGTACAAATATCGCAAGTACGCCAATCGGTTTATGACGTACATGTAATTGATAATTATCTATGGTTTCAATTTGCTCGCCGGTGCGCACGGAATACATGTCTATGGAAAGGTCGACTTTTCTTATCATCGATTGCACTTCCATCGCACTGTCCCACAATGCTTTACCTGTCTCAACGCTAATGCAATCGGCGATTATTTTTGTATTGTCTTTAATCACTTGTTGTAATTTTTTTAAATAATCAATACGGGTCTCAATCGGCGTAAGTGACCAATCAACAAATGCATTTTTTGCAGCTTGCACTGCATCTGCAACATCATCAGCATTAGCAGCTTGACCTTGCCAGATGATGTCATTATTGGCAGGATTAATAGAAGTAAATGTGGCGCCGCGGCTTTCTTGCCATTGGCCATTAATAAAATTCACTAGACTTTCACTCCTTGCACATGGCCTTTAATTAAATCGCCCGATTGCATCGCGGCATAGAGTAATGACCAATATTCTACCCACCATTCATAATATTCTGCGCCAAAACTTGCAATGATTTCACCTTGATGCGTGGTTTTTAAGGCCTGAATTAAGGCCTCACATTCTTGGCGTATGGATTTGGTGGTGTCTTTAAAATTAACATAGCTGAGTTTATTTTTTTCTAATCTTTGTAAATATTCTTGTGGGGTATTTAAATAAAAAATATCGTCAGTAAATTTAAAAAATGCTTGTGTGGCTTCGCTATAATTCGGTGATTTATGAAACCAATCCATTATTGCCAGCGTACCGTTTGATCTGAGCGTGCTACTTAATTGCGCAAATAATAGCTCTTTGTCTTTGCAATGTGATAAGGAATTAATAGAGTAAATTAAGTCAAATTTTTGGGTAAGCCCTAAACTTGCGGGGTCATGGATTTGTGCGAATTCTACGCGAGTGCTTAAATTATTTTGCAAGGCGAGCTGCTTTGCACTTTCAAGCAATAAGGGTGAGAACTCCAAGCCCAAGACTTGTGCATCAAATTGTTTGGCAATATAACAAGCAGGACCGCCGGCGCCAGCACCAAAATCTAAGACTTTCTGTCCGGATAAATTTAATTCGCGACATAAATTATGAATCCACGGCTCGCTGCCTAAATGCACGAAACCTGGCGCAAATAATATCGCTAGGGTATTTAACGCTTTGTTATCATAATGGTATAATGTTGCAGACATCTTCTGATTATACAACAAATTCTAAAGAACAATACAAGTATGTTATCTATCACAAATCTAAGAGGCGTAGGGACTAAACTTGCGG
>JBEKTV010000203.1:0-3048 GCA_049515675.1 Gammaproteobacteria bacterium
CCCATGCGTAAATCGCTGCTCGCTATACTCCAACCTTGTTCACCTTCACGTTCCCATAAAAATTCACCTTCAAGGTCAAAGGGTTTGAGTATTTGGTCATTTTTTTGTGAGTAAATATGTAATTGTTGTAAATTCATTTCGGCATGCAAACTTTGCAGGGTATTACTACTCCAATCAAACCAAGCATGCAAATCAACCACACCATCATGGACTGCATAATCATGAAAAAAGTAAGGTCGTAAATAACCATCTAACACAACATCATCGATTTTTACATAACCATTTACCGCTAATTTTTCAGGAACCGCTAAATCACCATTGATTTTGGTGACCATTTCAAGACGGGTTGGATGATTAAGTAAATTCATGGCAACATCAAGTTCATGATTTTGTCCAACGCGACTTAAGACCATGCGCCGAATATAAATCGGGGTTTCAATTCCTTGTGCATCTTTAAATTCAATTTGACTGCGTCGTAATGTAATCCGCGTGTATTGTTTCAGCATATCCAAAATATTTTGCTGATTAGCTGCAGCGCCATCGGTCGTCGGTAAATTCACAATACTAATATGTTGATTCGCATCTTGTTGTAAATTAACTTTTAAGCCAATGACATTAAGATACGCGGGAATCAGTTTTTGTTGTGTGAGTGATGACAATAAATTCAAGCTAATATATAGCGCATCAATTTCTGTGACAATACGGCCATCTGGTGTTGATAAGACAATATCGGTCACTTTTAAGGCAGGACCAAAACGATACCAATCTCCGGAAAAAGTATCAAAATGTACTTTTAATTGTAATTCATTAGCAACATACTCAGTAATTTGCTGCTCATATTGATCAAGCGATGGCATAAAATAGCGTGCAAGACTAATGGCTGCTGCTAAAAAAACCACACCCAATAAAGCAGTAATAATGAGGTATTTAAATATTTTGTTCATATTAAAGTATGACCACGTCGTATTGTTCTTGCGTATACAAGGCTTCCACCTGCAAGCGAATACGCGATCCTAATTGTGCTTCTAGTGCTTCCATGGTGTCAGACTCTTCATCAATTAACCGGTCTATCACTGTTTGTGAAGCAATTATCATATATTGACGGCCTTCATATGCCCCGAGCTGTCGTCTGATATCACGGAAAATATCGTAACAAACGGTTTGCGCTGATTTAATAGCGCCGCGGCCGCTACAGACTGCGCAAGGTTCACACAAAAGACGCTCTAGGCTATCGCGCGTACGCTTGCGTGTCATTTCCACTAAACCTAAATCTGAAATTTGACTAATGGAGGTTTTGACAGAATCATGTGCAAGCATTTTTTCAAGTGTAGCTAAAACTTGTTGTTTATGCTCTTCATTATGCATATCAATAAAATCAATAACGATAATGCCACCTAAATTGCGCAGACGTAGTTGCCGCGCAATAGTTTGCGCCGCTTCAAGATTGGTTTTAAAAACAGTTTCATCTAAATTACGTATCCCAACAAAACCGCCTGTATTAACATCAATTGTAGTCATCGATTCCGTTTGCTCTAGAATCAAATAACCGCCAGATTTAAGCGCAACTTTTGGATTTAAGGCGTTTTTGATTTCCTCTTCAATACCGTACAAATCAAAGATCGGTTTTTTTTCTTGGTAATAATCAATATGAGCAATTGATCCGTGCATAAATTCATTTACAAAATTGAGAATTTGTTGATATGTTTCTTGGTCATCTACACGTACACGCTCAATGCGTAATCCAGAAAAATCGCGCACACAGCGTACAGGCAGTGGTAAATCTTGGTAAACCATATCGCCGCATTTTGCTTGCTTCATTTGTTCTTGTACTTTTTGCCAAAGCTTACGTAAATATACCGCTTCGGCATTAAAATTAATATCTTGATAGCCTTCGGCGTTAGTGCGAATAATAAAACCTTCATTGGCGGCAACACCTTGTGCAAGTAATAAATCGCGCAAACGTGTACGTTCAGCTTCATCGGTTATGCGTTGTGATAAATCTATGTGGCCTAAATCTGGCATATAGACTAAATAACGTGAAGGCAAAGATAAATGCGTAGTAATACGTGCACCTTTGGTGCCCAGCGGATCTTTAGTAATTTGCACCCACAATTCATCTTGTTCTTCGACTAAATCGCTGATGTTGTCGGTAATTTCTGTGGGTGGCTCAAGCGTGCCTTCTGCAAACGGCACAACATCGGAAATATGTAAAAATGCAGCGCGGGGTAAACCAATATCGACAAAGGCAGCTTGCATGCCTGGCAACACTCGGCTCACGCGTCCTTTATAAATATTACCGACAATGCCGCGATGGTCTGCACGCTCAATATGTAATTCTTGTAAAACACCTTCTTCAACCAAGGCGACACGAATTTCTTGTTGCATCGCATTGATTAAAATCTCTTCACTCATGATGATTAAATCCGGTAGCGGTGTTGGTAACTATTGAGTAGCGCATAAACCAAGGGCCAAATCAGTGCGCTTATGAATATGCCTATGCCGTATTGCCAATAAGTCATCACGCTTTGACCTGTGAGAATATTTGTCCATAACACGAATAATTGCGCAAGACTAATGAATAAGAATACCGCGATGGATTGTTGCCACACGGGAAATACCCGTAATTGATAATGCAATTTATAGGTTAAATATGATACCAATAACATTGCTACCGCATATTGACCAAGTAATGTGCCGTACATGACATCTAGCAATAAACCAATAAACCAGCTAATACCTACACCAAACCCATCAGGCAATACTAATGTCCAAAAAATAATCACTAACATTAACCAATAAGGTCTGTACAATTGCGCCCATTCAGGCAGGGGTAAAATGGTTAAGCAAAATGCAATCACAATTGAAAGTAGGATTAAACCATAACGGTGATTTTTTTTCATGATGCTTGCTCCGGCCACAATAACAATACTTCCCGCATCTTATCTAATTGCGCAACCGGCGTTACTGTGACTTGCGCAAAAGTCTCCCCAGGTGTTGCAATGATTTTTGTCACTCTAGCAACAGGATAACCTTGTGGGAACAGGCCAC
>JBEKTV010000204.1:0-3009 GCA_049515675.1 Gammaproteobacteria bacterium
GTGGAACTTGGGCTTAAATTTCATATATTCTGGTTTTAAATAATTTGGGTTGAATAGTATTGAGGTTAATTTATCGCCATCGGCTAAGATGGATTTTTGTTGGTTACGTAAACTGTTTGGGTGGCGGTAGCTGTTTAGGGTGGCTATTGGTAAAATTTTTGCTGGGTATTGTGATAAAAGATGGCTGAAAAATACGATATCTTCGCCGTGGTTAATGCTTTCTGGGTAATGGGTGGTTTTTAGGACTTGTGTGCGTATTGGGGTTGCGCCGCCTTCTATGCTTAATTGTTGAAACCAATAGGCTTTTAGGATTTCTAGATTATTGGGGTATAGCTTGGGCAGAGATAATTTTTTACGATTGCCATTAATATCATAAGCGCCTGCGATGAGTAATTTTGTATTTGGATTTGCTAAAAAAGTTTGTTGGAATAGGGCTAGGGCGCCGTTACATAAGGTATCATCATGATCAAGGAATAGGGTATATTCGCCTGTTGTGAGTTCTGCGCCTTTATTTCGGGCTTTGGCTGGGCCTTGGTTGTTTTGATGATGATAGTGAATTGTGCATGAGGGATGTTGATGGATATAGTGTTTTGCGATGGCTTGTGTTTGGTCTTGGCTGCCGTCATCAATTAGGATAATTTCTTTGACATAATCTTGTTGTGCGATGATAGAATCTAGGGCTCTACCTAAGGTTTTTTCTGCGTTATAACAGGGGATGATGATACTAAAATACATAAGTTCCTCTTCATGAAATAAACATAGACAAAAAAACAGTCATCTTGTAGGATGCCAGCTATGTTTAAGTCTATCCACCTGAATTTTCTTCCTTTACCGCAAGTCATTTATGCACTGGTTGTGGCGTTTTTCTTGCTGGGCTTTTTTATTTTACCTAATGATGATGTGCTGCATAAAGTGTTTATTTATGGCATTTTGTTGTTATTTCCGTTGATTGCTCAAGATGTATGGCGCAGCCACTTATTAAAACACCCTTTACTTTATTTTATCTTGGCTTATATGCTTTATGCCGCATTGTCAGGGCTTTGGACTGTACCTACGCAAGTTGCAATGACTTGGTATAAGCCTTTTGTGCGTACGCTTTATATTATGGTATTTTGCTTAGGCGTTGCTTGGGTGAGTTTAAGAACTCCTGGATTTTTTGAAAAATTACTGACAGCTTTGGTGTTTGCGGCAACGTTTGTGGCATTAATTGGCATTATATCCTGGGTAGTGCATTATGGGGGTGACTTTGCGATTCGTTTAATGGGCATTACCCGTGCTGAACATTCTATTCAAGGTGCTGCGTCATTTGCGGTGATTTTTTTATTGGCTTTAGTGCGTTTTTCTCGAGTTGAATTATTATGGCACAAACTTGCTTATGGGCTGGCGGCATTGATTTGCTTATTATTTGTGGTATTAGCGCAAACTCGTGGGGTATTGATTTCGATAGGTGTATCTGTTTTGGTCTATGTGATTTTGCGTCGTGATTTCAAGCTGTTACTCATATTTGCATTCAGTGCTCTAGTGATATTGGCGCTTAGCTTTTATAGTTTTGATTTGCCCAAACTTTGGGCGGGACTTACCAATATGCTGAGTATGTCATTTCGTATGGAAATGTGGCACACCATTTTTGAGCAAGCATTACAACGTCCTTGGTTTGGGCACGGTTTTCTTCATGATTCACGCGTTATGGCAGCTGGCATTTTATTTCCACACGCCCATAATATTTATTTGTCTATTTTCTTTTTTAGTGGTTTAGTAGGGCTGCTGTTATATTGTATGATGATATTGTCAGCGCTATATTATGCTTATCAAAATCGCCAAATCGATAAATATATGTTTGCAGGCTTAGCCGTGATATTTGCCAGTGTTGCGCTTATCTCAGATGTGGGCCGTGTGATTGTGAGCCCCAATGATTTATGGTTTTATTTGTGGTTTCCTATAGGGATTCTATTGTCAACGAGAATAATGAAATGAACTATTTACTTCAAGAAAATCGTCTGATCAAGACATTTTCTTATGCCGTCATAGTCTTAATGCTAGGTTTTTTGTTATCGCCTAAAACCATAGTCCTTGATGTATTATTTGCTGTATTTATTTTGCTGCCGTTTCCTTGGATTGCAAAAATATTATATGTAAAAACAGATGTGTTTAAGCACCCTTTATTCTTATTTATTGCATTATTTGCGGCTTATTATGCTTTATCGGCAGCATGGACGCCGACGGAATTTGTAGTCACGCAGTGGTATAAGCCCTTAGTTTACGGTATTTTAATTTTAGTATTTTGTGCTGCGTTGTCTTTTCTTAAACTCAATTCTCCCGCGCTTTTCGATCAAATGTTGACTTGGCTGATTTATGCGGCGGCATTTGCAGCGGTGTTATCTATTTTGAATTGGTATCATCTTTCTGATGGCGCCTTTAGTTCAAGATTAAGGGGGATTACCCGCGCGCATCAATCTATTCAAGGTGCGGCATGTTATGGACTAGTGTTTTTGTTAGCCTTAATCAAAATGCATGGTCCTGTTCCTAGCTTACAAAAAATCGCTTTTGCTGTATGCGCGTTTTTATGTCTTACTTTTGTGGTGTTGGCGCAAACACGAGGGATTTTAATTGCCATGGCGGGCGCAACCCTAGTGATGTATGTTTTAAAACGTGAAATCAAGCCGCTGTTATATTTATCAATACTAGTGGCAGTGGTAATCATTATAGGGTTAATTTGGTTTGATTGGTCAGTATTGCTCGATAGACTATTGCGCAGCATGCCTTATCGGGTTGAAGGTTGGTTGTCAGTATTTTTTAAATCATTAGATGCCCCCTGGTTTGGTCACGGAGCTTTATATAATCAAGTGATTAAGATATCGAATTATGTACTGCCTCATGCCCATAATGTTTATTTAGGGATATTTTTCTTAACAGGGCTGGTGGGTTTGTTGTTATACAGCATTATGGTGATGTGTGCGCTCTATTATGGTTTTATTAATCGCGCTGAAGGTACCTATTTATTTGCACTCT
>JBEKTV010000205.1:0-2981 GCA_049515675.1 Gammaproteobacteria bacterium
TCCAGTAAATTAACCCCGCCTTTTATTAATGCACGAATCATTTCAAGCTGCTTATTTAATTCACCATCACCTGCGGTAATATAAGCTGCAAATACTTTACTATTTTTGAAAGTGTTTCTTATCCTATTCATCCAATAATTTCCTCTCAAACAATTGCGGTAAATCTTTATCCCCGCGACCTGATAAATTAATCACCACATTAAATGCTTTAGGCCAATCTTTGGCAATTTTGGCCACATAGGCTAAGGCATGCGATGATTCTAATGCCGGAATGATGCCTTCAGTTTTTGCCAATAACTTAAATGCGAAAATCACTTCGCTATCTTGTACAGATCCATAAGTGACACGTTTTTTCTCGTGTAAATTCGCATGCTCGGGACCAACCATAGGATAATCTAATCCTGCAGAAATTGAATGTGTTTGCGCAACTTGACCATTGTCATCTTGTAACAAATAACTGTAACAACCATGTATCACCCCAGGACTGCCACTTAAAAATCGCGCCGCATGTTCACCGGTTTTATTGCCTGTTCCGCCTGCTTCTACACCAAAGAGTTGTACTTTAGGATTATCAATAAATGCAGAAAAAATACCAATAGCATTGGAGCCACCTCCTACGCAGGCAACTACTACATCAGGATCTTTATTAAAACGATCATGGCATTGGGCTTTGGCTTCAATACCAATAACTTTATGAAAATACCCTACCATTTCTGGATAAGGATAAGGTCCTAATGCCGAACCTAAGCAATAATGGCTATTAGGAAAATGTTCCGCCCAATCACGCAGCGCTTCATTTACTGCATCTTTTAAAGTTTGACTACCACTTTCTACACTGACAACATGTGCACCTAATAATTTCATACGCGCAACATTGGGACCTTGTCGTGCCACATCAACGCTACCCATATAAATCACACAGTCTAAACCTAATAATGCGCAGGCGGTTGCGGTTGCAACCCCATGTTGACCTGCGCCGGTTTCAGCAATAATGCGGGTTTTACCCATTTGTTTGGCGAGTAAACATTGACCTAAAGCATTATTAAATTTATGCGCACCGGTATGTAACATGTCTTCACGTTTTAAGAAAATGCGTGGGCCGTTTATTGCGTTAGCAAAACGTTTTACTTCAGTTAAAGGCGTGGGTCTGCCGGCGTATGTCGCTAATAAATGTTGAAGTTGATTATTAAAATCTGGATCATTTTTAATGATTTCAAATTGTTGCTCCAGTTCTTGAATAGGCGCTATTAACAGTTCTGGCAAGAATTGGCCGCCGAATTTGCCGAAATAATGCGGGTGCTTAGACATTGTGTACCTCGTTTATAAATTCAACAATCATGTCTTTAGATTTTTCGCCGAGTGAAGATTCAACGCCGCTTGAGACATCTACTGCAAAAGGTTGAGTGATATTAATCGCTTGTTTAACATTTTGCGCATTTAAACCACCTGCTAAAAAAAATCGTATATTTTCAGGCGGATTAATGTTGGCCCAATCGATTACTTCGCCAGCACCTGGATTATGACTATCAAATAATAAATAATCATCTGATGATATTTCACAGTCTGCTCTATTTGCAACTGCATATATTTTATGAATATGTGCAGGTAATTTTGGCAAAGCTTGTCTTGCTTTATCTCCATGTAACTGCACATGATTTACGCCTGCAATAGTGCAAAAATTTAAAATTTCATTTTCATCCGCATCAACAAATACGGGGACTGGAATAATGCCTGCTTGTTGAGCGGCTGTCGCAATAGATACAGCTGTATTTAAATCAACATAACGTGGTGATGCTGGGTGTAACACAATCCCTACAAATGCAGCGCCATTATCAGCGCAAAACCGTGCCATTTCTGGCGTTTTAATTCCACAGATTTTAACGGCTGTTTTCATCAATGCCTCTCATTGCGCGAATTAATTTTTCCGGATCTTTGGCTTTGACTAAGGCTTCGCCAACCAGCAGCGCATCATAACCGACATCAAATAAATCATGAGCGGTTTTAAAATCTTGAATACCCGATTCTGCCACAGCGATAACTGTTTTTGGCATAAATTCTATAAGGTTAAATGAGGTATTGATATCCACTTCTAAAGTACGCAAATCGCGATTATTTACCCCAATGATTTTGGCATTGGTATCTAAGGCTTGCTCAAGCTCATCTTCGGTATGTACTTCTAGCAACACTTCCATTTCTAAATAATGAGCAAAATCGATGAGTTCCTGGGTTTTATCTTCAGTGACTGCCATGATTAGTAAAACCGCATCAGCACCATATTGCACCGCTTGTGCGATTTGAATTTCATCGATAATAAATTCTTTACGTAAAATAGCGCAATCGGTATTTTGCAGCGCAAGGCTTACTTGTTGTAAATCATTAATTGAACCATTGAAAAACATTTCATCAGTTAACACGGAAATAGCCGCGGCGCCCGCTTGTTGATATTTCTGCGCTAGTGCCACAGGGTCGGCAATTTTGGCAAGCTCGCCTTTTGCAGGCGAGCTACGTTTGATTTCGGCAATAATGGCTTGCGGCTGTGATAAGGCTTTTTTGAACGATTTAATTTTGCGGTTGCCCAGTTTACCGCGCATAAATTGTGATAATTCACCATCAGGATTCTTGTGAATGATTTCCTTAAGCTTTGCGACTTCCAGCTCTTTTTGGGCAATAATTTTCTGTAAAGTATCATGCATGAATAAAGTCCTCTAAGGTTTTTTGCGCAGCGCCATTAGCAATATGTTCACGCACAAGCGCAATACCATCTTTAATGTTGGCTGTTTTGCCATACACATAAAGCGCAGCACCCGCATTCAAAATCGCTGTATCGGCTAAATGGCTAGGTTGATTGGCCACAATTTCTTTGAGTAACATTGCATTATGCGCACTCGAACCCCCGATTAAATCATTCAATTGGCAAATAGGCAAGCCAAGATCTTTTGGATTCAGTTCATACTGTTGTTGTTCTTGATGGTTAATTTCAA
>JBEKTV010000206.1:0-2976 GCA_049515675.1 Gammaproteobacteria bacterium
TCACCTTCATATGCATCAATTTGAAGGTAGTGCTCTAATCTGTCAATATTGTTAAATACCGGAGGATTTTCCTTCATTAAATCTGGATTTTGATAGAGCTTTATAAAATAATATTGATAACATTTTAACTTTCTTGCATCCATAGGTGGTTGGATATTTTTTTCATGCATATCAATAAAGGTTGCGCATTCAATAATGCGTTTACATGTTGCTGCTATTTTTTTCACCTCTTTTTCAGAGGCTATAGATGTTCTTCCCTCAAGAGAGTACGTGACAATAATTATTAAAACTGCATCGAGTATTACGTCACTTGATATAGCGTCTGTGCCCAGTAGTTTTTTAAGATAATTTTTTTCATTATTAGATAATGCTGCTACTTCTTTAATAATTGCTGTTCGCATCTCATGTAGAGTACTTATAAAAATATAAGTACTGCGTTTATGTAAATGCTCAAGTGTTAATTTTGACCATTCAAGCCTTACAAGTAATGGGAATGTATTAGCAAAATTAGGGTGTTGATATAAAAATTGATTACTAGGATGGTAAGCACTGTGATTTGCAGCTAAACGATTGTTCTCAAGTAAGCCTAAACTTTCTAATAAGCCACGTTCAATCGCGTCTACACTTAAACGTGGAATGGCTTGTTTCAGCATGCCGATATTTGTATTAATCATATCGAGCTTGTCTTCATCAAGGTCTGGGATTTTAATTAATATTCCAGGCAGTTCATATTCAGCTAAAAATGCTTTTTTTCTTAATGTGTATTTGTCAGTTTTTGATTTCTTTTCTAACAAATCTTTACTGATATTTCTTGCTTCACAAAAAGCACACATCACACGTACACAGCTTTTTGCATCTAGTTCCGCTTTAGGGGTTTCAGGTGTTTGTGATAATAATAACAATAGTAAATCAGGAATAATTTCTGCTAATGGTTTATTCGGTACTTTTTTAAATGCATCGTCCTTTTTTGCAAGTTCATGAATATCGCTGGTTAATGCTTTTAGAGCATTAGGGGACAGCTTTTTAAGCTCCTCGGTAATACCTTGATTGAGTGCCTCTCTATGTCTCTGATAATATACGGCTTTATCGAAAAAATCTTCCTGCGCCTTTTGTAGTGCGGCTAGATTAAACTCCGTGATGAGGGGGGCGACCAGTGGGAAGCGTTCTATTAGCTCTTTTTTTGATATCATATTTTCCTCTTTACTATGAAAGCTAACCAATTATATATAAGGATTAAGTTGACCTACATCCTACTCCTTATCTTTGCTGGTAGGTTACTTAAATTATATGTAAAATCAAACAATAACTGCTTGACATTAACTTGCTTACTAACTTATAATTATTTATTTAACATAAAAGGTGCAAAATGGGAAAGAATCTACCACAAGCTAAATTGAAGGATACCCAAGTCGTTTATTTTTTAAAAGAGCGCCAAGGCTTATTTAAAAAAGCGGCTGAAATTGCACGCCTAGCAAGGGAAAATAAAGATAAAGAGCAAAAGTTAAAGTGCACCATGGGTGCACGCTTAGCTATGCAGAATGTTGTTTCATATCAGCATAATAATTTTAAAGAGGTTTTATCCAAAAGTCTTGACATTAGTTTTAAGCCACCGCAACGTCCTGACGTGATTCCTGACCCAGCATATGCTTCAAATCATGAAACTGCTCGTGCTGTACATATGACTCAACTATTTTTAGATTGTTTTCAACCAGATGGTATTGCTATTGGCAATTTGAAATTGCCGGAAAATGCGACTGTTAGAGACCAATTGATCAAAGATTGTGGTTTTACAGATGAAAAATCGTTTTTGGAATATTTTTATACCAGGTTTATTCCACAAGCTATTGAAAATGCAAATGATCTAAATACTTTTTCTGGAGGCGTTCCTGTAACTTTGAATAAAAAACTCAAAGAACAGATGCAAACTGTTTTGAGAGCCATAGGGGGTAATGATGCTAGTATCGATGCTCCAAAAACTTCCGCTGAATTAAAAACTCGTTTACAAAACATGCTGGCTCAACTTCCCGCAGACTCAAAGGTAGATGCAAGCTTTGGAGTGGAAGGAGATCCTTCCAAGAAAGTGCCTACAGCACGTGCGCAAATTCAAGCAGTTTTGGATTTAGCTGATGATTATCCTGATCAATTTGAACAGCGTTTTCAAATTATGAAAGCATTGGTTGCAGATAATAAGTTACTTAGCATAGTAGACTCCATTATATATGACGATAACCCTGCAGTGACATCATATGAATCAGAAGGAGATTATCCGAGTAAATCAGTATCTCCAAAAACACTAGATGAATTGCGCGAAGAAAAAGGCGACGTAGAAAAAAGAATTGTAGAGGAACTAGATGGCGTTGCAACGGATGATGCTTCAAGAACTAAGAGGATTAGTGAATTAAAAGCTGAAGAATTAGAGCTACGGAAAGAAATCTGGGAAAACAGAAAAAAAGAAATAAATTATTTGTTAGCGTTACTTCCCGATGATGAGTACAGAAAACTATATAACGAATATTTAAAAGACCATAAAATTAGCGCTGCTGAATATATTCCCAATGTTAAAAATATAGATATTTTTATTCGCTATTTTAAACAGCTTCAAAAAGTATTTGCTGACAACACAGTCGTAGAACAAAAATCAGATACGTTGTTTGTGATTAATCGCTTGCTAGAGTTGGCAAATGAAATTAAAAAAGAAGATGAAGCATTAACAGCGCATGCTACAGGTTTAGGAGGAGGTGTTGTTAACCTAGTCGATGCGCCTGATGAAACTGCAGCTAAAGCTATTTTAGTTCCAGGTGGCGCAGTTACACCACCTGAACGAAAACAAACAGAAAATGCATTAGCTACTTCTGCAGTTGAAGTAAAATTAAATGATAAACAAATATCTTACGGTGATGAAGATGGGCAGCAAGGATTTAAATCAGGACCAGAAGATATTAAATGGGAAAAAGCACGTATCACACATTTGAATAA
>JBEKTV010000207.1:0-5393 GCA_049515675.1 Gammaproteobacteria bacterium
GGTAATCTCACAAAACCATAATAAGTTCTATCCATCATCAATCGTGATTCATGTTCATAAGGCATAATACTGATAACATTATTTTGTCTCAAATTTAATATTAAAGTTCTGAAAGCACTATCGTCTGGTAATTGATGGAAGAGAAAGTTTAGCCCACGATTATTTGGGATATTGCTTAACGCAAGAGCTAATGGAAAAGCAAATTGCGAAAAAAATACCGTCATCAATTTTTCCTTCAGTTCTGGAATTATTTGACTATTTAATAATTCGAAAGCAGCAGCATTAAAATCAAGTCCCGCACTAGAATATCTATCTTCTTCTCGACCAATGATTCTATCCAATATCATTTTAAAGCTAGGTAAATTCGTAAGATTCGCAGTTGGTACAAGTGCCTGCTCCTGCTCGATCCAAAGTCCACATTCTTCCCATGATGAAAATTTGAATGATAAGCAATCCAATGCTTCCGTTGTGTCACTACGTTCTCTAATACCGTTTATCACTTCAGAAAAACGTGCGATTTTTTCTCCAGGTGTTAATACTTTGGCAATAAGTCCATCTGGAAGACCGCTGATATCGCACATCTCATATTGCGTTGACGCGTTTGTTTCCGCTCCAATTGCAACATTAGGCGCGTGATCAATTACACCTCCTTGAAAAGAAAAAAATGATTTCTTTTTCTCTTGACTCACTTCAGCACAATAATATGCACCTAGTGTAATCCTCGATATAAAATGAGTTCCATATCTGTTAATGAATCGCTCTGTGAGATGATATCTTACACGATTACCAGCAACGGTTTCTTGATCAAGCAAACTTTTAGCTTCATCACTTAAATTTTCTATCGTTGCTACAATTGATTGATTATAAGCTGTAAAAGTACACGTTTGATATCTTTTAGCTGAATTTGATGAATTGTTCGCTGCAAAATTTACATTAGGTGTATTCGGTATATTAAAACTGAGTTTTAATTGCTGAATTGCTTCTCTTTCATTTGCACAATAAAAGTTTAAATTAGAGGTCGTTCCTCTAAAAGCCGATTCTATAATTACTTCCTTAAATGGAGATGATTTAAATTCGAAGGAACCATCACCATGCATAAAACCCGTTTCTCCAACGTTTCTTCTTTCGGGCCCATACCAAGGACATGGAATCTGTGATTGTAAGCGGTGAGTCGCAATATATTCAATGGTAAACATTTATTTATCTCTATATTATTAGGGTATATTTTTCCATATTTGAAATTAATGAGAAGTATATTTATTTTGGCAATGTTAACTAAATATTAAAAAAATAACAACTCATTTATCAAAAACGTTTGCAAGTCCTAGATTAAAGGTAACCCCTCATTTCGCATATTTTGCAGGAATACAGGTAAATCAGTTGTAGGTGGTCTTGCTGGTATTTGATAAAACATATCAGCAACAAAACCGCGATGAAAACTTGTATGGTTAACAATGTGAATTAAAATTTCCTCGCGAGTCATTGCGCCTTTTGTGCCGCCAATAAATGTAAAATGAATCATTTCATTTAAAGCATCACTTGATAAATTATCGCTCAAGTTAATATACCAGTTGTCTATTTCTTTTTGTGCTGCGTGTAATAAATCAATCGGTGGACAGTCTTTGGTATTTCGCGCTGTAAAACCATGCTCACGTCCTTCAAGATGAGCCTGCCATATCTGCGCAATGACATAACAATGATTGAGTGTATACACGATATTTTTAAATACTGTATCACGTTCTTTTGTAATCTCTTGCGGCGGTAATTGTTCTACAGCTTCAAAAATTAAATGGTTGGCCCAAGCATTGTAACGCGTTAACATTTTGGCTGTTTTGACATTTGTATTCATGTATCATAAAGCTCTAACTTGAAATTGCAATGTTAAATTTTACGCTTTTATCGCAATACAAACAATGTTCCCCCAAATTTTCTTTGCGGTCATTATTCCTGCTTTATGTGGGTGTCTATTATTACTTTGCTATTAAACTTGCCAATAAACGATATAGTTTGTATAATAACATAATAAAGTGAGGATTTTGTGTTTAACCTACAAAAATTCGAAGATATTCAAAGTAATTCTATGACCGATAATCCCGAGCAAAGATTCAGGACATTTCGCCATGGAGAATGGGTTAAGTTTGGCGCTTATAGTGCCGAACCCCAAGCAAATCAACCTAGAAGACATATCCCTGAGCAAGAATATGGCTGGAAAATGCATATAGGTATTGATGATGCTACCCCAGGGAATTTAAAGCTGGGATGGGAAACTATTCTGCCTATCCTACAGGCTAAAGGGATTAAATTAGGGAAAATTGTTAATATTAATTCAACTCGGTATACACCCTATGCGAATAACAATCCTAAGCAATGCGGCAAGCAGATGACTATTTATTGCTTCAAACAAGGCAATGTTGTGGAAATGGAGCAATTCTGGCGGGAATGCTTTACTGAAATCACGCATGCATTAAGGGCTAACAATGTGAGATGCGCGCCATTATCGCCAAGCGATATGCCAGTGCCTGGCAGTGAATATATCAGCTACCGAAATGATAGCGATGGTATGGGTGGTTATTATGATGGTCAATATAATGCTCAAATCCATGGGGCTAATCCATTTCAGAATATAGTAGTTAATGCACCTGGCCAGACCTTACAAAGACCGGCTTATCCTATAGAAGTAAGGCAGGATTCAGGCAGCTCGAGTTATAAATTCAATATCTAGCTTATTGAAGAAATGTATGATTTTTATTATTAAAGAGGTATATAATATGTTTAAGGGGCAAAAAAATGGGTAAAGTAACCGCAACTAGTATATCAAAAAAAGATCCAAATCTATTGGTATTATATATTCCAACTGCCCAAGTAAACAGAATAGATGATTTACTTACATTTTTTATGGATGGTACATCTGTTGATGGCGGTACTGCTGTTTTCAATACCAATGATCTTTTAATAGAACCTTCAAAAACTGCCCATGCAAAAATGGCAGCATCCATTGAACCTACTTGGATTGCAAAAGAATCACAACAAATTGAAACTCACGCCGTGAGAGCTGATAAAAATAAATAAAAAATCTTTTTACCGTTACGTTATTTTTTTGCTGAACGCTTAGATGGTGGTGATGCTTGAGGCTGACGTATTTTAGGTGACGCTTTTTTCAATGCCCAGTGTTGCAGATTTGTTTTTTTAACTGTAATGGGTTTTACAGGTGTTTGAGTGATTAATTGATGTGCCTGGGTAAAAGAATACATATGATCAATTACAGCGGATAAGTGCGCTGGTCTAGCGAGTACCTTTTCAACAAACTCTCGTCTTATTGCACTGACATGTTTTTTTAAATTAAGGTTATTAAAACTTGCGGCAGCATTACTGGTTGCGCCTTTTTGACCAGATTGCGCTGCTTTTAATTGTTTGTAATCTTCATCAAGCTCAATAAATAGGGTGTTGGTAGATGGATATTCTATGGGTTCAATATCAGTTGTTAATTGTCCAGGATCAGTTTGACCGTATATCACTTTGCTAGAATTAAAGTTCTCTAAACAATCTGCAATACCGCCAGCACACATACAACAGGATTTAAGTGAGGAAAATATCCGCACATTCTGAGGTAAACTGTTTGCATTAGGATTGCGCATAAAATACAAATACAGCGCATTAATTTCTGCATGACGTGTGCGATCATCTATGCCTGTATTCACGCCCCAAGAAAGTATTTCACCATCAGCTGCAACAATAAGACAAACCACTGGATAGCCATCCTCCATTTTAAAGACTGATCTTTTTGACCCATTGCAAAATTTAGCCACTAAATACATGGTAAATTGCATATAAAACTCCTCAATCTCCTCGCTAAATTCCGCGAGTTGTGGGGCAGCACCATAGACTTTTTGTCGTAAGTGTTCCAAATCAGCATAACCATGATAAAAATTGGGTTGTACCCAAGTAATAGGTAATTGCGTAACAGGTGTTTGCTGCATTGCAATCAAGGCGGACATTTTTTCATAAATGGGGGAAGCCAATACCTTGCCTTCAATCGAAATTTCCAGGACTGAAAGCAGACCTCTTTCATAGCGTGTTAAAGGCGTGTTTACGTTGCCTCTTAATAAAAGAATAGCTTCATAAGCGCTGGGTTTAACATGTTGTGTATGCAAATAATGCACAAGCATGGCCAAATGGCTATTGACCCCACGTGATTCCGTATTTCCCTTGACCCCATAAATTATTCCACTATTTTGCACATGTACCAAGGCATGATTGCTTTGAGGATCAATATTTGCTTGCGCGGAATGAAAAACAGTGTTGAACTTCTCTGCTTTTTTCTTTTCTAGTTCATGAATGGCGTCTTCTATCACAAGATATTCAATAAAAACACTTAAGAGAGGTAAAGTCACTTTCTCTTCTGCATTTTCATAGACAGTGATGATCTCTTGTTTTTTTCCTTCTAGTCTTTGGGTAAGCTGTAAGAGCGCGCTAGATGGCGTTTTTTGTGCAAGCAAATAATCCCTGAAAACTATTTTTCGTAGTAATTCAAGTTTTTCAATAATAATGTTTTTATTTTCGATTATGCTGTTTTTTGCATTGTCTGCAATTTTATCTGCAGATTTTCTGATGGCTTGAGCACTCATGTGGCTAACAGAGGTGATGAATTTCTTTGTAAACTGATGGAAGTTATCATGCAGCTCTTCAGCCTGTTGTTTTTCCTCTCTGTATTTTTCAAGATTCCTAGATAGACGCGAAAACTGGTTATATAATTGCAGAATTTCACTTTGAAAAGTCATCATTTGTTCTTCTGCGGCACTAATGCTTTCAATTTCTTGCCTATCTTCTAAAGAAGTTTTTCTACCCATATCTTTAGAATCGACAAGCGCAGAAAAACAGCCACAGACTTCTTCAATATCTGTGTGTAAACTGTTTAACATCCCTTTGACTTCTTCGCAAAATGCATCATCTTCTAGATCAATAGGTTTTTTGATAAGCAATTTTATTTTTTTAGATAATATAGAAATGGATTCAACAAAATCTTCCGGATTTAAATAATTTGAATACTCTTCAATTGCATATGCAAATTGTGCTAGACGCAGGGTTCGCCCAAATCTTTGTGCTGCAATGGGATCATAATCTGGGTCGGAGGAGTCATATTCCTCATATTGTCCCTCGCCTTGTGTTAAATAATGATAGGCATGGATCCCTAAAAAAATTTGTTTTAAAACATCAGTAGATTCAAGCAAAATTTCTTGATAATTATGACCTATGTTTTCTGAAGTTTGTATACAATTTTCTTGTAGCATCTCCAGCTCTATTTTATTAGCTTCTATAGTAGTAAGAAACGTTTGCTCAGAAGGGCAAAGTTGCTTTAATTCGGCTAACACATCCGCAAAAGTTTCTTGTGTATT
>JBEKTV010000208.1:0-2948 GCA_049515675.1 Gammaproteobacteria bacterium
ATTTACTTAGCTCAAATTTTTATATTGAATCAAATGAAGACGAGCTTTTTAGTTTTTTATCTATGTATATTGAAGAAGAGTATAAAGTTGATTGGATTACTACTTGTTTATTAAATTCTTTTATCTCATTAAGCATGCATAAAATAATTGATCAAAATTTTGGATCTAATAAAAAATTCACCAAAGAATTATATTTGTCAAAGTTTAGCAAGCCTCTTTATAGGATAGGTGCAATTTATAAAAAAAATTGTAGATTCATTACAAAATTTCTGATGCTTCCTTTTCTATCGGTAATATTCTATTTTAATGATAAGCCATTATATTCAATATTATTTTTTTTAATATATATTGCTGAATTATTTGTAACCATTCACCACAATCCGCTCCTTCGGGTGGTTTCGTGGTGACAAAGCAGATAGAAATAAATTTTTTATAAAAAAATCAAAATAGTTCTTGACACGGTTTTTTGTGTTTTTTTGAAAAAACAATGAAGCCTGGGTTCATCACTTTATCCACACGATATGCGCTAATTTAAGATCAGTACTGCTCTTAAAATCACAAGGCTATCCACCTCCATAGTTTAAGTTTTTAAATCGCTTAAAATGCAGCATAGGAAGGAAAATTTGCCGTTTAAAACCCGTGTTATTATTCTGTTGTAATCATTTAACAGTTGGCACGATGAAAGCAGATAAGATCAATATCACTGAGACGGTAGAAAGCGCACGCAAATTACTTGAGGCAGACAAAAAAATCTCCCCAGGCTTACGTGCTATGATTGAAATGCTGTTGATGATTATCACGCTATTGGCTGGAAAATTAGGGTTAAACAGTCAAAATAGTAGCAAGCCCCCATCGACTGATCCGAATCGGAAGAAAAAAACAGGAAGTAACAAGGGAAATAACAAACCGGGTGGCCAACCGGGTCGTGTGGGAAAAAACTTAGAGCCTGTTGATACTCCTGACACCATTGTCCCAATCAAACTTGACAGGCGACGTCTACCTAAAGGTAATTACACTGAAGTTGGCTTTGAATCACGCCAAGTGATTGATATTGAAATCTCGCGCATTGTTACAGAATACCGAGCACAAATACTGGAAGACGCAACAGGTAAACGCTATGTTGCTGCATTTCCAAAAGGCGTATCTCGCCCGATTCAATATGGCCAATCCATTAAAGCGCACGCGGTATATTTATCACAATTTCAATTGATTCCTTATGAGCGTGTAGCCGATTACTTTATTAACGAAGCATCCCTACCGATTAGTGTTGGTAGCCTGTTTAATTTTAATCAGGAAGCCTACGATTTATTAGAAGGGTTTGATGCAATAGCCAAACAAAAATTAATAGAAGCAGCGTTAGTTCATGCTGATGAAACGGGCATCAATGTGAATGGTAAGCGCATTTGGTTGCACAATGCCTCAAATGAGCGCTGGACCTATTTTTATCCGCATCAAAAACGTGGCTCTGAGGCCATGGATGACATTGGTATTTTACCTCACTTTCGCGGCACATTGATTCATGACCATTGGAAGCCATATTATACGTATCAGCAATGTCAGCATAGTCTTTGTAATGCTCATCACATTAGAGAGCTTCAATGGGTTATTGATAATCATGTGCAGTATACATGGGCAAAATCCATGCAAGACCTTTTGCTTGAAATGAATGAGGCTGTGAATAAAACAGAAAAAAACTGCCTTGATAATGCTTCAGCTGATGCGTATCGAATACGCTTCCGTCAAATTATACAGACGGGTGACATTGAGATGCCGTTACCAGTTCCAGAACCAAATCAAAGTAAAAAAAGAGGTCGTGAGAAAAAATCAAAAGAACGCAATCTAATGGAAAGACTCCGTGATTTTGAAAATGATGTTCTTCGTTTTATGGTCGAAACCGACCTGCCTTTTACAAATAATAGAGGCGAAAATGACATCAGGATGACGAAAGTACAACAGAAAATATCAGGATGTTTTAAGTCGATGGATGGGGCCAAAATATTTTGTCGTGTTCGAAGTTATTTGCTGACCGCTCAAAAACATGGCGTGACGCCAACGGATGCTTTAAAAACTTTGTTTGATGGAAAATTGCCTGCTGTATTTTTTAATGAAAACTAATAACAAGCTAATGCTGGAGCGGTTGCATCACCACGGTTCGACCCGCAGGGGCGGATTGTGGTGAATGGTTACAAAATAATTTCTTATCTTAATGGAATTTTAATGCGGTTCGGCATTAATTTTGTTGCACGCATCACCAATAATGGGATGTGATAATACATTTAATTTCAAGGAGACAGAAATGATACAACAAAACAATCCAAATAAAAAACCACAACCAGCACCAACTAAAAATCCAGTTAAAAAATAATTTTAAGTAAAATACGTATTCCGACATTATCGCTTCAATGTCGGAATATGCGCCACTTTAATTGTTCAAGGTGTAAAATAATATGATGAATAACAGCCTAAAGATTTATTATGGTAGAAAATATGAGGAATATAAGAGGGAAAAAAGAAGCAAATTAATTAGAGCCAGTAATAAAATTTTTTTAAAAAACTCTCGTATTTCAGATGACTCAACAATAAAAAAAGAGGGGTCAGAATTCTCTTTTTTCAAATATTTACCTCATTCTGAGAGTCGCATATTAACTTATTTAGAAGCAATTGTGATTATTGCGCTATGCACAGCCATATGCTTTTTATTACACCCACATTTAAATGATAGCAACCTCATCATGGTCTACCTTTTAGGGATTTCTTTTGTAGCATTATTCGGCCAAATAGGACCTGCTATTTTAGCATCAGTGCTCAGTGTTTTTATGTATGATTTTTTCTTTATGCCACCTTTTCTCAGCTTTTCTGTTTTAGATATTCAATCGCTTTTTACTCTTATTGTTATGATGTTCGTTGGGCAACTGATTAGCTTACTGACGATTCATGGCCAACGCCAA
>JBEKTV010000209.1:0-2946 GCA_049515675.1 Gammaproteobacteria bacterium
GTGAAGAAATTTGGCAGCGCGTATCACCAATGTTAGGTATTACCACAAAGTCAATTATGATTGCGTGTTATCCTGATGAAAATGATTTTCTGGTGGATAATGACAGTGTAAAAACTTTAACCTTTGTTAAAAACATCATTACCGGTTTGCGCAATATGCGTGGCGAGATGAATATTCCACCACGTAAACCCATAGAAGTTTTAATAAAACAAGCAAATCCTGAAGATAAAAAAACCTGGCAAGCACAAGAAAATTTACTTAAAGAATTAGGTTTTATTGAAAAAATAACTTGGCTTGAAAATAATGCCGCGACTTCTGCTTGCGCAAGCGTCATCTCTGGTCAAATGGAAATTTTAGTACCGCTTGCTGGTCTTATTGATAAGCAAGCAGAAATCAATCGCCTAGAAAGACTATTAGTAAAAACCCAAAAAGAATACGACAAATTAGCCCAAAAATTAAATAACCCACATTATTGCGCGATTCAAACTAATGAAGGCCTTGCAGAAGACACACCAACCTTTCTATAAATGAATCATACGATTGAGAATACAAAAGCTAGTATTGATGCAATGGCTAAGCTATGATTTAAACCGTCATTGAGAACGAAGCAACGATCTTCAACTGATCATCCAAGCGTTGAACGCAGCGGCATTTCAGGAATTATGGGTAATGATGATGTGCTATCTGATAACATATTCAGTAAGATGCCATGGTTATGGCATGATTACAAGTCAGGAAAAACCTGACTTAAAGGGAATGACATCCCCTATTGGCTTTTTATCGTATTAACTCTAAAAAAGATAATTTGCAGCTTTCTTATCAAAAGTGACTGTTGATGTACAATCATAATGATGATTAAGTCACACAAAAAATACATCGTTAGATAAGCTTTATCTATTCAGCCAACACCCGCGCAGAAAACAATATCCGCCAAACATTTTCTTTGCGGTCACTGTCCCAGCCTCTGCTGTTTGCTCCAGTAGGTAATCAATTGTTTCTTGTGAAGTTGCCATATAAGTTGTCTTTGATTATTTTTTATAGGTCGCTTGGGAAATGTTTGCTGCACTTTTCCTAGCAGCCACATGCATTGCTATCTCGTCGATATTAATCATAAGAACCCTATTATTCTTACCTGCCTCTTTGTTAAGTAGCCTAGTCGTTTCAAGTCCCAATGATTTATATGTCGTACTTAAGGACTGCGCATTGTTTTCATCTATACGTATCCAGGCAACCTGTTCGCTACTTGAATCTGAAAAGTTTCGCTTCATACCTTTCCAAGTGCTGAGTCCTGGAGTATGAAGAGTGTTCATAAATGCCTGAATATCTGGAGATAAATTGACTAATTCTTGTGATACTGGAGCACCTTTTTTAGGGGTAAGATTGACTACGCTAGTATGAATGGTACAACTTTTGATGCCTGGGATTTTCAATTGTGGCAATATCGGGAGCAGCAAACCTATTTGCTCAACAGGCTTGTGTAAACATGCAATAATTGCTGGATGATCTGTAATAGCTTTCCCCTGACTATGTCCCCATATTTCAGCAACAAACATTGTGAAAGCAGTCTGTTGATCCATTTCTTTATCGCTATTAAGCAAATTTAGGTAAAACTGCACACACCATGCAAAATGCTGAGCAAGACTAACATTAGGCGATGATTTGACATAAACAGGTAAAATTGGCTGATTATTTTCATCAAGAATTGTGCAAGTATATTTCTGACGAGTTTTTTCTTTCTTTCCAGTAAAAGTTGTAGCAGTGGTGGAAGTAAGTAGTGTACTAGAACTTGAGCTTGATTGACCATTATTCATACTAACACTCCTTTCTGATTTAAAACCATAAACAATATAGTTTAAAGACTCACAATTAACTTGTCTGTCGGGATAATCCTGACATTTATCATGAGTTTAATTTGCTAGGATATCATAAATAATATAAGATAAAACTTTCTTATTAAGGATGGTATATGTCCGTTTTAATTGCCATGTTTTCATTTTCACTCGCCATGTCCATCACCCCAGGCCCTGTAAACATGATTATTTTATCATCAGGGATTAATTATGGTTTCAAAAAAACCATGCCTTATGTGGCGGGCGCAAATATAGGTTTTATATTATTATTACTCGCTGTAGGTTTTGTTTTTGAGCAGTTTATTCAGGCTTATCCCGTTTTTCTAAATTATCTCGCTATTATTGGATCGTTATATATTATTTATATGGGTTATAAAATTGCGACCTCAAATCCTAAAATAGAAATTAAAAAAGAAAATATTCCTAAATTTCATGAAGGTTTTTTGTTACAATGGTTAAATCCTAAGGCATGGATTGGCGCCGTATCAGGTGTTTCAATCTTTACGAGTGCAGATAGTTATGGACCGCTGTTAACATTTGCTGTTATATATTTTTTTGTTTGTTACACTTGCCTGATGATTTGGGCTTTTGTCGGCGATAAAGTCTCTGTTTTATTAAATAATCCTTTTCGCATACGTATTGTTAATATTGCCATGGGATTGTTGTTGATCGTAACGGCTGTCTATTTATGTTATTCACATATCAAGTGAATTGAACGATTTGCTAATGTTTTACAAAATCATACTTGAATTCAACAAGTTGATTACCAGAGAATAAAACAGATATACGCTTGCTCTCATTATTCCAATAAATAGACTGATTATCATGCCCAATAGGCATTGTAATACCTACAATGCCAACTGGAAGTCCGTTATCATCATAAATAGGTTCTTTCCTAGATAACCATTTTTTTTCAGTATTGCCATGAAGAGTAGTTTCTATTAGTTAACTCCATTGCCCCAGATTATCAGATAATATCTCTATCGATAAACTGGGGTTTTTTCTATCAGCGTCTAAACCCATACAACCCAAACACCAAGCCCATCCAAATAATACCGGATATTGGAATTGGCCAAAGCGTATTATTAAAAAATAA
>JBEKTV010000210.1:0-5176 GCA_049515675.1 Gammaproteobacteria bacterium
ATCAATGTCAAAGTGCAGGGTTTGTCACGCGCTGAAAAGCAAATCACCGTAGACACTGTGCTTATTGATTATTTAGATATGAATAAAATTTATTTTGATATGTTGGCCATGCTCAGCACATTAACTGCTGATCACATTATCATCAATCATTTTACCATGTCAGGTTTTATGTTAAATAAAATGAAATTGGCTGCGATTGATACACACATTGATCTTAACCATGGAATCATGACCTTAAAACCTTTTAATGCAGAATTATTCAAAGGTAAATTAACGGGGGAGATGACGCTCAATCTTAACAACCCAAATCCTGATGCGCAAATTAATGCCCATCTCAAGCAAGCGGATCTCTCACCATTACTCACTTATATGGCCGCTGATAATGAAATTACCGGCACTATTGATATGGACTTAAAAATCACAAGCGCGGGCTTAGACAGTCTGTTAATGCAACAACAGGCACAAGGTAGCGCTCATATTGGTATTGAAAAATGTATTTATCATGGCTCACATTTTGATAAAGTAATGTTAGATACAGCCACTTCTCCTCATAATTTAAAAGATGCCGTAGCGATATTGGCAGATACACTACCATTATCAGAAGCCATGATTGCGCAAAATCATGAAGGTAATAAAATCACAGGTACTATGAATATTCATCAAGGTAGGGTTGATGCCTTAGACTTAATGCTCAATGAGCAATATTCCATTAAGCGTTATGGCAATATTGATCTTGCACATGAGTTGATTAATTTGTGTTTTGATTTTCAAAAGAAATTCTAAGCAGCAACGCAATAAAAATCATCGTCACAATTAAACTACTGCCACCATAACTCATCAAGGGCAGGGTTAAACCTTTAGTGGGTAATAAACCCGTATTCACACCGATACTGACAATGACTTGTAGCGCTAAGCACAAAGTGATGCCATAGGCGAGATACGCTTGAAAAAAACGTCTGCCATTGAGGGCAACTTTTGCGATGTGCATGCCACGATAAATTAACAATGCGTATAAAAATAAAATAATTAACGCGCCAATTAATCCTAGCTCTTCACTTAAGACGGCAAAAATAAAATCTGTGTGCGCTTCAGGTAAATAAAATAATTTTTGAATGCCGCTGCCTAAACCTAAACCAAACCATTCGCCTCTACCAAATGCAATCAATGCTTGCGTCAGTTGATAACCGCTCGCATATTGGTCGGCCCAAGGATTTAAAAAACTGGTAATACGTTGCCAGCGATAAGGTGCGCTGACCGCAAGGGCTGCTAAAACACCACTTAAACCAATCACCATTAAAATAAAATAATGCAGCGGTGCGCCGGCTAAAAATAACACCGCTAGAATTGTGCTTAATATTACTACAGCCGTGCCAAAATCAGGTTGTAACAATAATAAACCAGCCATTAAAGACACAATGATTAATGCTTTGATAAAGCCAAAACCACTGCTGGTAATTTCAAAATGTCTGCGAGTGACATAATCGGCGAAATAAATCAGCAAACACAGTTTGGCAATTTCCGATACTTGAATATTAAAAAAACCAAAGGTAATCCAGCGGCGCGCGCCATTGACTTCGTGACCCACACCCGGAATCAAGACTAATATTAATAACAAAAAAGACAGCAGTAATAAAACCCGACTTATTTTTTGCCAAATATAAAGTGGTGTGACGAGGAAGATATAACCGGCAAATAGGCCCATAAACATATAAATGACTTGTCGCTGCGCGTAGAAAAATGCAAAACCATTTTGATTGTGTGATAGGGCCATAGAACTTGAGGTTAAGACGACTAAGCCGGTTGCCAGCAAAATTGCGCTGACAATAAAAAGACTGCGGTCATAGGCAAGTAAATTAATTTTGAGCATGCACTAATTCCACAAATTGATTGCCTCTATCACGATAATCTTTAAACATATCAAAACTGGCGCAAGCTGGCGCTAACACAACGGCATCGCCATTGCTGGCTAATTGTTTGGCTAATGCCACTGCATGTTTTAAATCAATCACATGGGTGCGCGGTAAATCTTTAGGTAGAATGGTGGCAATTTCATGTTGGGCTTCACCTAATAAAATCACGTGTTTGGCGTATTTTTCTAGTGGTTGGGCTAAATCGGAAAAATCAGCGCCTTTGCCAACGCCGCCTAAAATCACGATTTGTCCGCCGCTAATATCAGCGGCCACATCAAATAATGCAGCAATTGTAGCGCCGACATTAGTCGCTTTAGAATCGTTATACCAGCGTACGCCATTTTTATTCAGCACTAATTCGCAGCGGTGTTTAAGGCCTTTAAAGTTGCGCAAAGTATCAGCAGCGCTTGCAATCGACCAGTTAAAATAAAACACAGTGGACAGTGCAGCCAAAGCATTATCCAAAACTTTGTATTTGTTCAACAGGTAGTTCTGGCGTCGTTAACAAATCGGCGCGATTATAAACCGCTAATTTGGCATTATGAAATACATGTTGTTTTGCCGCAATATAATCAGCATCACGGGCATAACGGTCTTGATGATCGGGAGTGATATTTAATAGTATCGCAACGCTAGGCGCTAAACTATGCGTGGTTTCCAGCTGAAAACTGGATAATTCTAAAACATAAAGTTCAATATCATCTTGTAATAAATTTAAAGCAGGCTCGCCTAAATTACCGCCTACTGCCACTTTAACACCCGCATCGCGCGCAAGCTCACCTATCATAGTGGTCACCGTACTTTTGCCATTGGTTCCGGTAATTGCGACAACAGGTGCTTTTGCTGCGCGTGCAAATAATTCTATATCGCCGACAATAGAAATATTTTTATGTTTTGCAGCTTGTAATTCGGGTTGTGCGAGCGCAACCCCAGGACTTAAAATAATTTCTTGTGCTTGAGATAATTTTTCAGCATCGAATCGCCCTAAAATACATTCGACTTCAGGAAATTCAGATTTTACTTCCGCAAGTCCAGGTGGTGATTCACGAGAATCCATGACCATCACATCACGGTTTAATTTTTTTAAATAACGGACCACAGATAAACCAGTAATTCCAAGCCCGACGACAATGTACATGTTTGCTCCCGCAGCATTTATCTAACCTTGAGCGATACTAATCCCAATAATACAAACATCAAAGTGATAATACAAAACCGTACCATTACTTTAGGTTCTGGCCAACCTTGTAATTCAAAATGATGATGCAAGGGCGCCATGCGGAAAATGCGCTTGCCTTTAGTCATTTTAAAATAAACCACTTGCAGAATGACAGAAAAGGTTTCGGCCACAAAAATACCGCCCATAATAAATAAAATAATTTCTTGTTTGACCATAATCGCCATCACACCCAAGACAGCGCCTAGCGATAAAGATCCCACATCACCCATAAACACTTGCGCAGGATAAGCATTAAACCATAAAAATCCTAAGCCCGCGCCGACTAAAGCTGCGGAAAAAATAGCGATTTCACTAGACTGGGTAATAAACGGAATCGATAAATAATCGGCAAAAAATGCATGACTAGTGACATAAGCAAATACGCCTAAAGCACCGCCAACTAATACGCTAGATGTAATGGCTAAGCCATCTAAGCCGTCAGTTAAATTAACTGCGTTACTCGCGCCTACAATAACAAAATAGGCGAGTAATAAATAAAATGGACCCAGCTCTAAATATAAATCTTTAAAAAACGGGATCAAAAGTTTACTGTAGTTTTCATCGTGGGTATTCATGAATAATGCACAAATAATAATAATCGCGGCCACGCTTTGCCATAAATATTTCCATCTTGCGGATAAGCCACGGGGATTTTTTTTGACTAATTTTTGATAATCATCATAAAAGCCAATGCCGCCAAAAGACCATAAGGTGAATAAAATAATCCAGACATAATGATTGGTAAGATCAGTCCATAATAATGTCGCGATAGAAATAGCGGCAATGACCAATACGCCACCCATGGTCGGTGTGCCAGATTTACTAAAATGAGACTTTGGGCCATCATCCCGCACAGTTTGCCCGACTTTATAACTCGCGAGCCAACGAATCATGCCGGGGCCTAAAATTAACGCAACCAACAGCGCTGTTAAAACGCTTAAAATAATCCGCACCGTCACGTAATGAAAAACGTTAAAGCCTGAATAAAATTCGGTTAAATATTGGGTCAACCATAACAACATGACATTTACTCCATTAAAGCTTTGACGACTTCTTCTAAGGCGCCAGAGCGAGATCCTTTTATTAATATAGTCATATTTTTGTGAAGTTGTGGCTTTAAGGCATGAATTAAATCTGCTTTATTTGCAAAAAATTGCGCGCCCTCACCAAAAGCATTGACAGTGATGCGCGCATGCTCTCCTACAGCAAAAATACGATTAATTCCTTTTTCACGCGCTATTTGGCCTACTTCTTGATGGGCTTCATGGGCGAGCTTTCCTAATTCTTTCATATCAAAAAACACCCAAACTTTCTCGCCTTGGTAGCCTGCCAAAATATCCAGCGCAGCTTTAACCGCTAAGGGATTCGCATTATAAGCATCATCAATAATGGTGGCGCCATTAATGCCTTTGCAAACATGTAAACGATGTTTAGCAGGTTGCATATGGGCCAAACCTTCGGCAATCAAGGGCAGCGGAATATCTAGCGCAATCGCAGCACTTGCTGCAGCCAGCGCATTAATCACATTATGTCGGCCTAAAATGGGTAATTGAATTTCAATTTTACCTTTAGGGGTATTTAACATAAATACTGGGCAGCCAAATTCAAGACGAATATCGGTAGCAAAAACATCAGCTTTTGTTTGCGAAGAAAAACGCAGCACAGGTTGGTGTTTTAAAAGTTGCTGCCAAAATGAAAAGTAATGATCATCTTGATTAATAATAGCAACGCCTTTAGGTCCTAAGCCTTCAAAAATTTCTGCTTTGGTTTTTGCAATCGTATCCACATCGCCAAAACCTTCAGTATGAACAGGCGCCACAATCGTAATGATCGCAACATCAGGTTTTGCCATTTGCGTAAGCGGGCTGATTTCATGGGGATGATTTGCGCCCATTTCAATCACGGCATAACGATGTTCTTGGCTTAGACCTAATAAAGTCACAGGCACGCCGACATGATTATTAAAACTACCCACAGCCGAATGTGTTGGACCTGCTTTAGAAAATATCGCATTCATCATTTGTTTAGTAGTGGTTTTGCCACAACT
>JBEKTV010000211.1:0-2894 GCA_049515675.1 Gammaproteobacteria bacterium
TGTTGCCCTTCAAAATAAGTTTGAGAGAGTTTTAGAAAACGTTCAACTGTCATAGGTAGCGTAGGTTCAATGGCAAAACGCTGCGGCATATAACCGATTTTTAAATCGGGGGCCTTGGTAATCAATCCAGCCGTGGGCTTAATTAAACCCAGCAGGGTTTTAACTAAAGTGGTTTTACCGCAACCATTAGGCCCAATTAAGGTCACAATTTCTTTAGGTCGAATATCTAGGGAAATATGCTTTAATACCCAGCGGTCATCAAATTTAACCCCAAGGTCGCGGGCGGATATTAAAGATTCGGTTTGTGCTATCATATGGGCTCCTTTTACTGATTATATCCTAAGTGTCAAGGGAGCTCGATGAAACGTACACTCAAAATCATACTCATTTTTTTAATGATCAGTGCCCTAGGTCCCTTAATCGTATTTTTAAAAGGGGATGTAGATTTTTCATCCTCGGATTATCGGGTCATGAGTCGTGAGTCTGCACAAATATCTCCAAGTCCACAAGCGCATCCTGAGGCGCTGGTGCAAGCTTTTGTAGCACGTACTTTTAATTGGCGTGGACCATTTGCAGTCCATAGCTGGATTGCGGTTAAGCCTAAAAATGCGGATCATTATACGGTTTATGAAGTGATAGGTTTTCGCTTGTATCAAGGTTTATCTGTGGTGTCAGTTGAAAAGAATTTGCCCGACCGTTATTGGTATGGCAATAAACCGGAGTTGATATTAAATATTTCGGGCAAAGAAGCAGAAGCATTGATTCCTCAAATTGATAAAGCCGCGCGCGAATATCCTTATACCCATGATTATCATTATTGGCCAGGTCCAAACAGTAATACTTTTATTGCTATGATTGCAAAAGATGTTCCAAAAATGCAATTGGCGTTACCTGGGACTGCGATTGGTAAAGATTATTTACCCTTAGGCGATTTTTTTGCACCAGCGCCAAGTGGCACAGGTTATCAATTCTCTATTGGGGGTTTATTTAGTATTACGCTTGCGAAAATAGAAGGGTTAGAAATAAATATCATCGGTTTAGTGTTTGGCATAAGTCCCTATACTAGAACATTAAAATGGCCAGGAATTGGAAACGTGGAGTTTTAAAGATGTTGCACTTAGGGCAAAAATCAGAATATATAGAAACTTATACCCCGGAATTGCTTTTCCCTATTGCTAGAAACAGCGCGCAATCTTTTTTTGGTTTTGATTTATGGCATGCTTATGAGTTATCTTGGCTTAATTCAAAAGGTAAACCGGAAGTGTGTGTTGCGGAATTTGTTTTTCCTTGCCAGAGTTTATTTTTGATTGAATCTAAATCATTTAAATTATATTTAAATTCGTTTAATCAAACACAAGTAGAATCTATGGGTAAATTAGCAGAAATATTGCAAGCTGATTTAAGTAAAGCTTGTGGTGCAACAGTTGAAGTCAAATTAAAAGATTTAAAACAAGTTAACTCTGAATCATTTCAAGCGTTGTCAGGTGTTTGTTTAGATGATTTGGATATAGCTTGTGATACTTATCAAGTGAATCCGGATTATCTGACAACTGAAAATAATAGCGTTTCGGAAACAGTCTATTCGCATTTATTAAAATCCAATTGTCCTGTCACCGACCAGCCGGATTGGGCGTCTATTGAAATTACTTATTCAGGAAAAAAAATAAATCATGCAGGATTGCTGCGTTATATCGTATCGTTTCGCGATCACCAAGATTTTCATGAACACTGTGTGGAGAGTATATTTACCGATATCTGGCAGCGCTGCGCGCCTCAAAACTTAACAGTCGCTGCATATTATACCCGCAGAGGCGGTTTAGATATTAATCCAGTGCGCGCAAGTCATGAGATTGCACATTATTCTAAAAGATTATGGAGACAGTAAACATGCAGCGTTTATTAAAAACTTTTTTTATTTTTATTTTTTCAACAACGCTGTATGCCGCGCCAAAAGTTGTGGTGACTATCAGTCCTATTTACGCATTAACAGAAGCGCTGATGCAAGATGTTGCAGAGCCAATTTTATTAGTGCCACAAGGCGCATCTCCGCATAATTATGCATTAAAACCTTCACAAGTATCGGATTTAAATTCTGCAGATTTAGTCATTTGGGTAGGCGAATCGCTAGAAACATTTTTAATAAAAACTATTTCACAATTACCACAAACGACGAAAACTTTAACCTTACTGACAACACCAGGATTAAATCCCTTACACTTTCGCACCGGACATACCTTTGAGCAAGATACAGATGAAGCGCACACGCACACAGGTTTTGATCCGCATGTATGGTTAGATCCGATTCGCACAGAAATACTGGTCAGTGCAATGGCAGCCGCGCTGATTAATATTGATCCTGAACATAAAAATATTTATCAAACCAATACCAAAAAACTCAAATCACAGTTAGCACAGCTCAATCAACAATTAAGCAAAGATTTAGCCCCCATTAAAAACAAACCCTTTATTGTTTTTCACGATGCTTATCAATATTTAGAACAACGCTATCAATTAAGCGCTGTAGGCGCCGTGACCTTAAATCCAGAAATTATGCCGAGCGCAAAACACGTCAGTGCCATTCAACATTTAATTAAACAAAAAAACGTGGTTTGTATCTTTGCTGAACCGCAATTCAAACCCGCCATAGTCGACACCATTGCAAAAGGCACGGGGGTGAAAGAAGGGGTTCTAGATCCCATTACTATCAAAGGCCAGGGTTTTGAGGCTTATCGTTATTTATTAACGACTTTGAGTGGGGCGTTGCAAGGGTGTTTGCAATAAACGTTAAAACCCAATATTTGACTTTATAACTCTATTTTATGATAGAATAAGCCCGTTCTATTACTATTTTATTAATGAGGAACTGTATGCAAATTCATAATATTTTCAAGATC
>JBEKTV010000212.1:0-2894 GCA_049515675.1 Gammaproteobacteria bacterium
TTGATTTAGCAAGACTGGCTAATGCTGCTTTACTTGCTGCATAAATCGCAGAACGTGGTTTAGCAATTAAGCTTTGATCAGAACCTACAAACACAATTGCGCCATGTTTTTGCGCCACCATTATTGGTAATACCGCTTGCGTTAAGAAAAACGCACCGCGAAAATTAATATTCATCACCCGTTCATATTCTTCTATAGGCGTTTGATGTAGTGTTGCGCTGAAATGCACGCCTGCATTACAAACAAGCGCATCAATATGGACATGTTGTGTAGTAATTTGTTGTATCGTTTCTTGAATAGCAGAAACATTTGCCATATCGCAGTGATAAAATTGCGTATGAGGCAGTTGTATTGCCGGTTTTTGAATATCTAAAATACAGCAAAAATAACCTTCTTCATGAAATTGCTTGACTGTTGCCAAACCAATACCTTCAGCACCGCCGCTGATGACTAGCGTTTTCATCATTTTATAATCCTTGAACACGTTTTTGAATTAGATTACCATGCCCTTTTACCCGCCTTATTTGCTGCGGCGCATAGGGGCTTGGAGTCACACATGTATTATCGTAACTTAAATTCAGCAGAAAAAAAACAACTTACTGATTTATTAGCAAAAATTGATAACAGCATGCCTTATTATGCAGGCTTTCCGCCGAATACGGCGTTTGATTATTCTGAGCTTTATCCCTTTTTAGCCTATTCGATTAATAACTTAGGCGACCCATTTAGTGCCAAAAATAATCCGCACAGCACCCATGAATTTGAATGTGAAGTTTTGCGTTATATGGCTGGATTAGTGAAGGCGCCAGAAGACTTCAGTGGCTATGTGACTAATGGCGGCAGTGAAGGTAATTTATACGGATTATATTTAGCGCGCACAGCACATCCAAATGGCATAGTTTATTTCAGCGAGCATACGCATTATTCCATTATCAAATACCTTGATTTATTACAAATGCCTTTTGAAAAAATTGCATCACAAAAAAACGGCGAAATGGATTATCAAGATTTATACAATAAATTAAAAAAACATCATGACAAACCGGCCATTATTTTTGCAACATTAGGTTCAACTGTGCTGGGTGCAATTGATAATATTGCATTGATTAAAAAAACCTTAGAACATGTCTCTATTCAAAAATATTTTATTCATGCCGATGCTGCATTTTCAGGTATGGTATTGCCATTTGTCGATGACCCGCAACCTTTTCAATTTCCAGATGGCGTGGATTGTTTTTCTGTCAGTGGTCACAAATTTATTGGCTCACCCATTCCATGTGGAGTTGTATTAGCTCGTAAAGAATTTACCGAAGGTATTACGCGTGAATTAGGCTTGTTTTTAGGCCATAGACTGGACAGTACTTTATCAGGCTCAAGAAATGGCATTACACCGTTATTTTTATGGTATGCTCTCAAACGTCAAGGTGATGAAGGTTTTAGACAATTAGTACAACAGGGTTTTGCTAAAGTTGATTATGCAATTCATTATTTTAAAGAACATGGTATTGATGCTTGGACCAATAAAAACAGCATGATGGTAGTGATTCCACAATTATCTGAATTATTATTAAAAAAATGGTCAGTGCCCGCAGGTTTTGGTTATTCAAGTTTAACTGCGCTGCCAAAGTTAACTCATGAAATGATCCACGAAATTTGCATAGATATTAAAGGTGAGAAATGATAGGCATTATCGCAGCTATGCAGGAAGAAACGGTATATTTAAAACAGCATATGACCGCAGTCGAGTCTTTATCTGTGGGTGAGTATACTTTTTTTACCGGTAATATTAATAAAACAAAAGTGGTGTTATTGCAAAGTGGTATTGGCAAAGTCAATGCGGCAATTGGTACAACTTTAATGATAGAGCGGTTTAAACCAAAATATATTATTAATACTGGCGTAGCAGGTGGTTTGCATGAATCACTTGCGGTTGGTGATATTGTGATTTCCATCGCAGTGCAACATCATGATGTGGATTTAACCGTGTGGGGTTATGCGCATGGACAACTACCCAAATTGCCCGCGCAGTTTACACCTTGCCAAAATTTAATTGCCGCTGCAGATCGTGCAGCAATAAAAATGTCTATGCAGGTCACCAAAGGGTTGATTGTCTCTGGCGATAGTTTTATCCACCAAGAAGCAGATATTGAAAAAATCCGACAAAAATTTCCTGAAGTACATGCCGTAGAAATGGAAGGCGCCGCTATTGCGCAAGTGTGTCATCAATTTAAAGTGCCGTTTGTGATTATTAGAGCCTTATCGGATATTGCCGGTAAAGAATCGCCAGTTTCATTCGATAAATTTCTAGAGCAGGCCGCAAGAAACTCGGCCGAATTTTTAATATTGACTTTAGAGAGTATGACAGCTATATAGCTTTATATTCTGTATTATGTTAGAATGAACCATGGCACCTCCACCGACACATGAACCTATAGACGCTTCAGTTTTATCTCAAATTGAGGGGCTAAACACATTAATTGAGTATGCTAAATATATGGTTTATTTAGCTATGTTATTTGCATATTTAGTTTATAAGTTTATGGGTACTTTAGTGCCAAAAGGTTTTGGGCCAGCAGGCGCGCTTGGTTGGGCATTAACTGGAATAATAGAATTACTCAAATACCATAAAGAATACTCAAACGAAGATATTTTCTTATTTGCGGCCACGGCAGCAATTGGTTTTATTATTTTGACAGGGCATATATTGAACTTGCCTAAAGACGGTTATTTTTTTGGCGCCCTTGATCATGTACGTCATTTTATACTTAAAGTCTGCGCGCCAGCGGGGGCCATGTATTTTACGCTCATGTGGCTAGTATTAGTGCTGAACACCATGGATAAAGCCATATGGGCATCGACACCTTTGACTGCTATTTTAGCGATTTCTGCGGCGA
>JBEKTV010000213.1:0-2888 GCA_049515675.1 Gammaproteobacteria bacterium
TTAGATATACTGTGATTATATAGATCAATGTAAGAATGAACATGAAAAAAATAAAGAAGGTTGTTGCTAGTAATAAACTATTTTTCAAAAATATTTATGCCCGAATGGTTATCAATACTGAAACAGCGATTTATCAAATTATACCTTTTAGCATTTTGGCGAGTATTTCATTCCCCATTTTTTATTATGTAAATAATAATATGGCCGCCAGTGTATATGAGAATTTACCTGCAAGACTTATAGCAAGTGCACTTTGTTTGCCATTAATATTTTTTCACTTCTGGCCAAAAAAATTAAGAATAGTTTTGCCAGTATATTGGTATTTAACGTTAATTTATGTATTGCCATTCTTTTTTACTTTTTTCTTTTTAATGAATGGCGCTTCACAGATTTGGCTGACTAATATCATTATTATGATTTTACTTCTTATATTATTAGTAGATTGGTTAAGTTTCATAGCGATGATAATTATCGGGTGTGGCTTAGGTTTTATATTTTATTATTTCAGTGTAGATCAAATTGAATTGCCTAATTATTTTTATAATCAAATTCTGATCATCAATGTATTTGCATTTATAAGCGTGTTACTCTCCCGCTCCAAATCGAAAATAGAAGCAGAGAAATTTTCAGCATTACAAGCCTTTGGTTACATGATTGCACACGAGTTGCGTACGCCTTTGAATGCGATTCAAAGCAGTTTTGAAGGGATAAAGATGTATTTACCTAGTTTGATTGCAGCATATAAAAAAGCGAGTAATGCACAACTTGAGGTTGAATATATTCGTAAAGATCAGTTAGTGAGCTTGGAAAGGTCTATTGATACTGTAGAAACAGAGGCAAATTTAGCTAACATGACGATCAATATGTTATTGACCAATGTCCGTCAGACACAAATGAAGCCTAGTGAAATTTCTATTTTTTCAGCTAAAGATTTAATCGAGAGTGTATTAAAGCGGTATCCGACTCAAGCGGATCAGCGTGCCATTATTCATGTTGATTCAAATCATGACTTTATGATTCAGGGCGATAAGGAATTATTATCGCATTTATTTTTCAATTTACTGAAAAATGCATTATATTTTCTTGAAGCAGCAAAAAAAGGTGAGATTATGATTTGGTTCGACGCTGATAATGAATATAATTACATTCATTTTAAAGATACTGGACAAGGCATTGCACCTAAGGATTTACCGCATATATTTGAAAGATTTTATACTAAACGCTATCATGGCACAGGTATTGGCCTTGCTTTTTGCAAAACAGTGATGAATTTACATAAAGGTAAAATTACTTGCCATTCTGTATTAGGCGAATATGCTGAGTTTATTATGTCCTTTCCAAAAATAAAGCAGGAGAATCTATGAATATTGCATGTTGCTACTTTCCAACTCAAACCATTCTACTTGACGATAATGCAAATTTTCTTGAGTCGATGAAATTTTCGCTTGGAAAAAATAATGTTATTAAAGCCTTTAAAGATTCTGATGAGGCTATTAAATATGTTGCTGAAACTGCTGTGGAACCTTTTACTCGGCGCTGCCTACATCGGCCGGAAGAGCAGAAAATAAATCATAGAATAATTGATGTTGAAGTCGATGCGATTGTGAAAGAAATGTATAATCCTAAGCGTTTTATGGAAAATACGGTGATCGTGATTGATTATGCAATGCCGAGTATGCATGGGCTTGAAGTGTGTCAGGCACTTCGTCATTTGCCTATTAAAAAGATCATGCTGACGGGGGAAGCAGAAGATAAAATAGCGGTGCAGGCTTTTAATCAAGGATTGATTCAAAAATTTATTCGTAAAGGTGGGCCAAGCTCTGTGGTTGCAAGTGCGATTCTCGAATTGCAGAAGAAATATTTTGTCGATCAATCGACGATAGTGATTGATAGTTTAACACGTAATATGGATTATCCGCCATCTTGTCTGGATGATCCTATTTTTATACAATTTTTTAATGATTTTTGTGATAAACAAAAGTATACGGAGTTTTATTTATTAGATCCCATGGGTAGTTTTTTGTTTTTAGATGAACATGCTAAACCCACATTTTTAATAGTAAAAGATGAAGATGGCATGCAAGAGGGTTTTGAAATGGCGGATTTAAATGACACGCCCGTGTCTTCTGAATTATTAAATGCATTAAAAAATAAAGAAAAGTTATTGTACTTTTTCGATAAATCTATGCAAAAGCAAACCGATCCTAAAACCTGGGACCGATATGCGCATAAAGCAACTAAAATCACTGGCAGAGATAACTATTACTATGCCATCACGAGCGATCCTGAACTCTACGATATCGCGCGTAATAAAATTTTACCATATAGTGATTATCTGCGTAGTTTGTAATATTTTTTACATCTAATTTGAGTCCGCTTGCATAAGCAGATTTATGGATTTACAATAGAGTAGCTCGGTTTATTATGTTATTTAAAAAAATGCAGGAGAATTTATGAATATTGCCAGTTGTTATTTCCCAACGCAAACCTTGATTCTTGACGACAATCCTCGTTTTTTGGAGTCAATGAATGTTGCGCTAAGTGCAAATCATATTGTAAAATCTTTTAAAACTCCGATCGATCTCATCGATTACGTCACCCAAACGGAAAGCGTGCCATTTTCACAACATTGTTTGCATAGACCTGAAGAAGCGCAGATTAATCATCGCATTATTGATGTTGACGTTGATGCCATTCAAAAAGAAGTATATAACCCGAAACGTTTTTTTGAAAACACGGTACTTGTAGTTGATTATGCCATGCCCAGTATGCATGGACTTGATGTGTGTAAAGAATTACGTCATTTCCCTATTAAAAAAATTATGTTAACCGGTGAAGCAGATGACACTATTGCTGTTGAAGCTTTTAATCAAGGCTTAATTCATAAA
>JBEKTV010000214.1:0-2862 GCA_049515675.1 Gammaproteobacteria bacterium
ATTATGGTTATTCTGGGTGGCACCTATTATAGGCGCTGTTGTTGCGGCTATTTTTTATCGTCACTTGGCAAAAGAACCAGAAAATAAGTAATTATTAATAAGTACAGCGCATAAATTTTAAAGGAAACTGGCATGGTATGGTGGAAGCGATCATCTGAAGAGAAGACTGATAAAATTCCTACACAAGAAGATATCGCAAGTTTATCAAGCCAGTTTGCTGCGCAATTTGTTGGCCTTAACATTATTGAACAAGTCAACATCGATAATGATATTGTTGAATCATTTTCAAAAAAACACAACTGTATCACTAGTGTATTTGTTAAATCTGGCAATGAATTCATTAGAATCGCCACCACTTTAAAACAACGTGATGGCACTTCAGCAAAAGGCACTTCCCTAGATCATTTCAATCCTGCCTACGCTAAAATTCAAAACGGTGAAAGTTACAGCGGCAGCATTAATCTTTTTGGCACTGAATACCTGACAAAATATGATCCTATTTTTGATAATCACAAACAAGTGATTGGTATTTTATTTGTTGGTTTACCTTGGAAATCGTATCGCTATCTAAAAGAAAATCCTTGGTAATAATTAGGCTTCGCGTCGGCCACGCAGGAAATAGGTTTTCATAATGCCTTTGCCTTTCACATTAATCTCTTCGGATCGAGGCTCACAAATAAATTTTTCTGCAAGTAATTGCTCAATACTTTCACTTAACTGGATTTCACCAGGCACACCTGTAGACTCCATACGACTAGCGACATTCACCACATCACCCCAAGTATCATACACATATTTTTTATGACCGATCACACCTGCAACCACTTTGCCACAGGCCATACCCATTCTTACTTGCAGATTCATCTGATTTTTTTTATTGAATATTTGAACATCTTCACGCGCAGCTAATGCAAAATCAGCCAATCTGATAGGATGATCAGCAGATGCCTCTGGTAAACCTGACACAACCATGTAACTATCGCCAATCGTTTTAATTTTTTCAACGCCATAAGTGACTGTCAAATCATCAAACATATCAAATAGACCACCTAGCACACGCACTGTTTCTTTAGAACCTAATTTAAAAGTCATTTCGGTAAATTTAACAATATCGATAAATAAAACACTGGCTTCTTCTTCACTTACTATGGTTTCCTGCCCTGCTTTAAGTTGTTCTGCCACTTTATAGGGGAGAATTTTAAGCAATAAGCGCTCATTGGCTTTGGTTATGAGTATTCTATTTCTTCGCTCAATTAATACGAAAATAATAATCACTATCATCACTAATATCAATGCGATTTCCATATCTTCCCTCTTTAAAACCTTATAAGTTATGCCGCATTAATCGACTGTTCGAGTTCCTCAAGCATTTGCCGAGTTTGTAATATCAGTTGTTCATTTTGTAGCGTAGCGCTTAGAAATAATCGTCTATTATTATGATAGATCGCCTGCATTTTTTCTTTAAATTCAATAGACTTTTCTGCGAGCGCCCTATCTTCTATGTCAATGTCATATTTTGTACTCTCAATAAAGGCATATAAATCCAGTACTATAATATTAAATTGATTACTTGCTTTTATATAACGACTTTCGCGCATGGGATCTGTGCTGACAATCATAAAAAGTTGGTTTAAATGCATCAATATTTTATCTTGTAAATCAAAATAAAATTTTCGCATCAGATTTTCTTTTCTGAATACAACATGATCGAATATCACACAAATTGCAAAGGCAACCAAAGTAAATATCAAGTAATCAAATAAAAAATTGCCCACTGCATATGCACTGCTTTTATAATAATCAACGCCTAACACACTTAAGGATACGATAAATGCAGATTGATAAATAAAGTTTCGACCTATAAAAAAAACAGTCATAAAAATAAGTATAGGCGCAAGTAACACAACAAATCTAAAATCAATTAGCCCAATAAACCAGACAATAAAACCAATAAATATCCCTAAAATCACACCAAAAACCCGCTCTCGCGTCCGCTGTAGGCTTGCACCTTTAGCAAAACCTACATAGATAAGCATCACTGTAAAACCTATAAAAGCAGCATGGGGATTTTGGGTAAATAACTGTAAAAGTAGTGCACAAGAAAAAACTAAGGAAATTTGAAATGCACGTGTTTCCCGATATGATTTTAGGCGAACACCTATAAAAAAAGTACCAATAAGATTATTATGTTCATCAAAAATAGGAATATATTGTGTGCTATATTCTACGCCAAAAAGATTGATGATATTGTTAAAACGCTCACCCTTGATGACTTTGTCATATGCAGGATTTGCGCGCGTTAAAGGCGCCCCTAGTGCCAACGAACCATCTGCCTTTCTGAGTGTTGTCACTACTCTATAGAATTCATCGCCATATTTTACAAACACACTGCAGACACAATCATGGTTGTGTGAGAAAGGGCCAACTATATTAGTATCGCTCACTTTTGTATCGTTAATTTTAAGCGTAGGCAATTCTTGATTGTTAATAGTTTGTAATTCATTAGCCTCCACACTGAACTGCCCATTAAATTGCGCAGCCAATTCATTTGCTAAGTTTTCAGCATTTTTATCAGATCCGCGCTTCCACCAGCTCATGCACGCACTCCTCGTTTTAAGAGATAATTCCAAGAATCAATCAATTTGTTCAGCTCAACAAAAGGGGTATCAGTTAATTCACAAGGTTTCTCTTGTAAAAATGAGATTTTAAGTGTGGTCAGCGCTTGGATTAATATTTTAATTTTATCCTCATTGTAAAGCGATTCATCATGTTCAGGGACGCAAATTTTTAAATGCAAATCATTTATTAGAGAGCTTATTTTAAAGATAGAATAATAAGGTAAATATCGCGGCAACATATAAG
>JBEKTV010000215.1:0-2853 GCA_049515675.1 Gammaproteobacteria bacterium
GGTAAATGCAAAAACTCAATATCCAGCACCGCATTTCGCATTAAAAATGCAAATAATTGTTCTTGCCAATTAAAGAATAATGTTCGCTTACCTTTTGCAACGACAATATGTGTAATTTCGACTAAATAATTCACTTGATTCACATCAAAATAAAATGGAAATACCTTTAGGGTGTCGGCTTTATCTAAAGCTTCAGGAATATTAATCACTTCAGAAAATCCATAATGTAAAACTATACGATAAATATTTTTGCCAAGCGCCATTAATTTATAGCGCTCGCTAATAGGCACAACCGGGCGCGTTTCAACCAGCACACTCACCATGATCACATGCTCTGGAATCATATGACTTAATTTTAAATAATGCAAAAAACATCCGCCACTATTATCATAGGGATCGGTAATGAAAACTGATGTGGTATTTTTTAGCATATGTAATTCTTTAGGATCAAAATGCTGAATAATTTCAATTAAGCTTACTTTTTCTTGATAATAATTATTGCGCAAATATTGCATACCTTGATGCCAAGTCACCATAATAAACATGGCGGCTGCGGCTAATAATAATGGCATCCATCCGCCATTAGAAATTTTCTGAATATTAGCGCCTAAAAATGCCAATTCAATGATTAAAAATATTGAAAACACGGCAATGACTTTAATCACCGGCCAGTGCCAATATTGATACGCTAAACGAATCACCATTAAAGTGACGCCTAACATCACAAGGTTGACGGCAATACCATAAGCATTGGCCATGGCACTACTGCTGCCAAAAATAATGACTAATGAAATGGTACCAATTGCCAAAATAATATTCATTTGCGGCGCATACACTTGACCAAATTCCGTATTCGAGGTTTGAATAATTGGAATACGGGGATACAAATCTAATAATATCGCTTGACGTGTTAATGAAAATATCGCTGAAATCACTGCTTGCGAGGCAATAATCGTTGCCATGGTGGCAAGGATTAACAGTGGATATAAAAACCACTCCGGTGCAAGTGCATAAAAAGGGTTGGCAATCGCGGCAGGATTTTCTAATAAATGCGCGCCTTGGCCAAAATAATTTAATAATAACGCGGGTAATGCCACAAAAAACCAACTCATACGAATCGGTGTTTTCCCAAAATGACCTAAATCTGCGTATAAGGCTTCGCCACCGGTGACCACTAAAAATACGCCGCCTAATAAAGCATAACCTGTCCAACCATTATTGACAAAAAACTGCCAAGCGTAATAAGGATTCACCGCTTGCACAACATTGGGATTTTGCAAAATGTGACTTACGCCTAATACGCCTATGGTAATAAACCATACTAAAATAATCGGTCCAAAATAATGGCCGATTTTTCCTGTGCCTACATGTTGAATAAAAAATAATCCGACTAAAATAATTAATGTGGCGGGTAAAATAAGATGTGAAAATTTTGGCGTGATGACTTCTAAACCCTCAACCGCACTCATCACTGAAATCGCCGGGGTTAACATACCATCGCCTAATAATAACCCAGTACCGGCAATGCCTAATAAAAAAAATAATCGACTCGGTCGTTTACTGGATGATTTTAATAATGCATATAACGCTAATACGCCGCCTTCACCATCATTATCGGCGCGCAAAATAAAACATAAATATTTTATAGAGACAATGAGAATAAGCGCCCAAAAAATAAGGGATAAGACACCAAAGATATTTTCAGGATTAACGGCTATGCCTTGAAGTGATTGGCGCATCGCATACAATACGCTAGTACCAATGTCACCATAAACAATTCCAAGAGATGCTATCGTATAAGCAAAAAGATTTTTTTGCGACTTATTAGCTTCCTTCATGTTTACGCTTCCATTTGCGTAAAGACATATTTAAACTGCGCAAAGCCATGGTCGCAAATATTTCAGTTTTAACGGTATGGATAAGATAATTTTGCTTTTGTTGAATGCAGGTTTTTTTGCGATACAAACATAAGGCCAGGATTAAAATATAAACCACCCATGCTATAACCCCATAAGTGATTACTTTTGAAATTGGATAATCATGCATATAAAAATAAGCACCAACACCGCCAGCTAATAAAAAGCCAACAGATGTTGCGAGTAACAATGAAAGTACTACTGCCAAAAGTGCAAATTTCACATAATCTTTTGGCAGGGTGCGTAACTCGTTCATAACAACCTTGTTATTTAATTTTACTAGTAAAGATAACACCGAAAATAAATCCTATTAGTGCTGCAAAACCAACGCTTTGCATAGGGTTTTCTTCAACTTGTTGAATAATACGTTCTTCGCCTTTATGATAAGCTTCAGGTATTCTATCGGCGCTGCTGGTGACTTTATTAATCAATAACTGTTTTAAGTCGTTGATATTTTCTTTTAAATTGTCAATTTCTTGCTGAAAGTCGTTTTGCTCGTGTTTCATGATAGGTTAAACTCCTCGTTTAAATTTATTGTTATAACTTAAATCATAGCAACTATTGGGCGAGTGTCAAAGGCAAGGTTTCATATCCTCAAGGCAAAAACGTCAAGCCGCGGGCAGGAGCAAAGCCATCTGGGGCAGTTGAAAAATCATAACACACTGAAAAATTGCCGGTTTTTTCTTCAATAGCACATTGATACACTGTGCCAGGATCTCTTGAAGTAAAATAAGCGTAACTTTGATTATTGATTTCGGCTACAAATATATCTATGGGATTGACAATAGCATTTAGCGCTATTATACAAGAATCTGGCACAAATAATCCCGTTTCGGTGTCAACCGTACATTGAGATATATAACCACCTGTTGGATCACCACCTGTTGAATCAGGAATATAGGCATAGGTGTTATTTTCATTTGACCACCAGGCAATT
>JBEKTV010000216.1:0-3394 GCA_049515675.1 Gammaproteobacteria bacterium
TAACAACCCTAGTAATTCATATTAAATGTTTGAGGTTGAAATGAGAATACAAGTAGTAATATCCTCCTGTGTTTTCTTTCTTGCTTTAGTGTCAGGCATACTCTTTTTTTTCAATAGCTCAGCTTTTGTTACCACTCCTGACAAGTCAGCCTTTCTTGGGGCGAAGTTTGATATGACTATTGAGGAAGTGCAGAATATTTTGAATAAAAATGATACAAAGATGGTTGATTTCGCTGTATTCAATGAAATGTATCCCAATTTAGATGGATTGTTTCTCGGTGCTATGTCCAAAAATAGAGAAAGCGAAAACGAATATTTGTATATGCTTCCAATTGGATTATTCAATTCGAGCGTTTATGCACAATTTACTTTTAGCCACAAAAAACTATCGCATGTTGAAGCGTATTTTTTGCCATACCCAAATGCAGATATGCGTTTTACGAAAGAGGCTGAAGACAAAGTGGTTAACCAAATAACTACCGCCTTAAATGAAAAATACAGACTAGTTGATACTTCTCATGACAAAGATATACCAGGCTCATATATGCAAAAATTTGAGGGGAAAGGGAGGCTAACCAAACTGACTTTCTTGGTTAATCCTTCAGCTAAAAGTAGGGCATTTAGAATTTTGCTATGGATTAGTTATCGTGCGGCTGATGAGCAAAATAAAATGGACGCCGTGATGAGGCAGAAAATGGCATTCTGATCCCTATTTTGTTTGCGGATGATTAAGTGATTGGTTGAAGCGAATTGAGTAAATGATGAGCTGGGTTGTCATTGATATCCGTCTATAAGAGAAAGGTGATCATAAGTGCGGTAGTCATTGCTATTAGAAATAAAGCACGAAAGCAGTCTGTGTGACGCAATTTGTTACTTTTGGATGATGTTTGTTCATCAATTGTGAAAATGTTATGAGGATCTTTGAAGCCTATCTCTTTTTCTCTTTCTATTAGTGATGCTTCAGCTAATTTAATGAGTTGTCTGTTTCTGTTATCTAAAATATAAAAAATAATCGTGATGCATATAAAGGCAATGCTGATTGGTGTAATCAAGTCGGGTAGCTGGACAGCCTTATTAGCTGAGCGTACAAAAAAATATCCACAACCTGATATATATAGTGTGTAGAGAAGAATGTAATACCTTATCAGCGAGAGTCTTTGATTGGCGTGTAGCTCGAAATAGCGCCATGCATGGGTAAGCTGCATTTCATGTTTTTCAGTGCTCAAGGGGTTTTACTCCTTGGCTTGAAGTTTCAGGAGCATCATTTTGGCGTATGCTTTTGTTCTTGGCCAGCGCGTCATACTTACCACTGTTTAGGGCTGCCATGATTTTAACGGTTTCTATGCCATATGTTTCAGCTTCAAAAACTCGCCCCATTAAATAATTATACTTATTTTCGCATTGGGGTAATTCTGGGTGGCCGCTAAGGCACATATAGTATTCATAAGCTGCATTTGATACCTTATGCAACGGGTTTGCGGTGACTTCTTTAAATGACAACGTGGTAATTAACGCAAGACATAGTGCCGACATGGTCAGCAAATGCACTTTTTCTTTTATTTCTAAACTGCATTTGAGGAGGCTGTCTGATTTTGTCTTGCTTGTTCTGAAAGTTGTTAATAGCAGCAATCCTAATGCAAAAATGATTAGAATTAGAGTCGCCCATGCTAGTGAGTCGTAATAATCCAGTACCAAGTGCCGTACCCTCATTCTGCGAGGTGTTATTTTATATATAATACCATTTCCTGAGGGGCACTGGTGGGGCACTCGGATACAACAATCAGCATTTTCGTACAACGATTGACCGCAGCCATATTTATTAATATCATGATTTAATTGAAGTTACCTGGCGTGGTGTATTGTGCATTGTTGTCCGGGTATAATTTGTAATCAGCAGGTCGCGGGTTCGAGTCCCATCGCCAGCTTTTTAGTATAATCAAATAGTTATATTCAAGATCATCCCAGATTTGACCTGATAATTTGCCTAATAAAAGCTCATTTAAAAAAGTGAAGTGCAAATGAAGTGGAAATTGAGACCAGATTATTGTGTGTCAGTGTGTCTATGTATTAATTGAGGCGCGCAATTGGGTCACAGGCTGTGAACCAATTATAAAAAATGATTTTACCTATTTGACGACTGTCCAATGGAAATAAAATTGATGTTCAACTTGGGTGGCCGATCATCTCTTTGGTATATTGTTTTACAGGAATTAGTACTTCAAATAAATTGGACGCATGGATGAAAATCAAAAATGTTATTTTAGTTTATACTCTCATATCTGGCTTATTAATGTTTTCAACAGTTTCTCTAGCCGCTGACCAACCTTTACAGGCTCCTAAATTTAATAATCTAAGTTCTTTCCATCATGAGATTTCTACCAAAGTTCCTGGGGCACAACGCTTTTTCGATCAAGGGCTGGTTCTTTTTTATGGGTTCGAATGGGGTGAGTCCATTCGTTCATTTAAAGAGGCAACGCGCTTAGATCCCGTGTGCGGTATGTGTTATTGGGGGCTGGCGTTAGCTTTAGGAAATATAATTAACGCGCCTTTAACGGGGCATGAGTATAGTGATGCGCAATCAGCTATTCGAAAAGCACTTTCGTTGAAATCATATGAAACACCTGAAGAGAAAGAATATATAAATGCATTAGCGCTACGTTTCCAGCACGCACCGAAAATTTCTAATAATGTGGGCGCATTTAGTTGCCATACATCAAGCAGTAAGCATGATGAATCAACTGCAAAAGAAATTCTTGCTTATTCTGATGCAATGAAAAAAATTACTGAGAAATATCCAGATGATAATGATGTAAAAGCATTATATGCATATGCGTTATTTATTGTTAAAGATCAATTACACATAGGCGGAAATCATTATTATGTTCATGTCATAGAGCAATCACCACAACCCGAAGAGGCAATGGATAGTGCAGATCGGCTAAAAACATTAGTTCCGGGTTCGGAGCATTTGGTTCATATGCCAACACATATTTACTTTCTGACTAGCCGATACCATCAAGGAACAGAAGCAAACTTACAAGCCATTGAAGTATACAAACAATATAATAACGCTTGTTATGCACAAGGGTTTGAGCCTGAAATCAATTACCTTTATATGCATAATTATGACTTTCTTCGCACTACTGCAATGATGGAAGGTAGAAAAGAGCTAGCTCTTTCAGCGGTTAAGCAAATGGTGGGCAAACCATTTTCTGCATGGCTTAGGAATGAACCTACATTGCAGTGGTTTATACCTATACCCTATTTTGTTGAGGCGCGTTTCGGAATGTGGAAGGAATTGCTTAATGAACCAATGCCTGAATCGAGTTATCAATACGGGTTGGGAATGTGGTATTACGTGCAAGGTATGGCTTTAGTTCATACCGGCCGCATT
>JBEKTV010000217.1:0-2836 GCA_049515675.1 Gammaproteobacteria bacterium
AAAATTCAGTGATTGCAGTATAATACCCTGCGCTCGCAGTTTTATCATTGGATTGATAAAAATACCTTACTAAAACTCACTTTCAATACGCTGACGAATCTGTTGTTTGCGCGCATCTTGAACTTCTAAAAAAGCCTTGTATTGCTGATCATTTAGTACTTTTTGTACTTCTGATTGAGTGGTGGCATTAATGGCTTCCAAATCATTGCGAATATTTCTTTGATATTTAGCAATTGCATTTTCGCGTTCATTAATACTATGGGTGAGAATTTGTTTCATTTGTGTTTGTTGCTCGGCGGTCAGTGTTGTTTTAGCCTGCAAATCTTGCATAAAGGCTTGAGCCTGTGATTGAACATAAGCTTCTTCAACTGCAAAAGCACTGGTAAAAAATGCCAGGGTTAATAAAGCAATAAATACTTGTAAAATCTTATGCATAATAATGTTCCAGTTCCGCGCAATGGGATTAATTGAACAAGCTTATGCAAGATTTTCACACACATCAAGTCTAGCTTTCAAATAGCGTTCCTGACGACGAGTTCTATCTTTGACTTGTCCGACGAGTTGACCACAAGCCGCGTCAATATCATCGCCGCGTGTGCGTCTTACCGTCGTAATATAACCCGCTTTTGATAAGATACGTTGGAATTGGTCGATAGTGTTGTCGGTTGATCTTTGATAAGTAGTATGCGGAAAAGGATTAAAGGGGATGAGATTAATTTTAACAGAAATATCTCGCAGCAGATTGACAAGTTGTTTTGCATGTTCAACTTGATCATTCACACCATCTAGCATGACATATTCCATGACGATACTACGTCTAGGTTCATCTTTAAAATAATGTTTACAAGTATTCATTAATTCTTCTAGTGGATATTTTTTATTAAGCGGGATTAACTGGTCACGTAATGCATTATTTGGGGCATGTAATGACACGGCAAGTGCAACATCACTTGCATCACGCAGCGCCTGCATGCCAGGAATTACACCGGAAGTACTGACAGTGACGCGGTATTTAGAGAGTCCATAAGCATAATCGCTACGCATTAAATTAAGTGCGGACAATACATTTTCAAAATTTAACAGCGGCTCGCCCATGCCCATCATCACTATATTGGTGATGGCGTGATCGTGAAAGCCTTGTTTTTCAGATAAAGCACGCACGGCAATCCATAATTGCGCGATAATTTCAGCGCTAGTCAAATTGCGACTAAATCCTTGTTTACCCGTAGAGCAAAAATCACAATTTAAAATACAGCCGACTTGTGAAGAAATACATAAAGTTCCGCGATTGCTAGCAGGGATAAATACAGCTTCTATACAGTTACCATCGCTAAGCTGAATAATCCATTTACGTGTATCATCGCCAGCATTTTTTTCTAAGAGCACTGTAGGGACCTTGATTTCGGCTATTTGGGCAAGTTTTTCACGTAAAGCCTTACTCAGATTGGTCATCAGATCAAAATCTTGTACGCCTACCTGGTGAATCCATTTTAATACTTGTTGGGCACGAAAAGATTTTTCTCCAATACTTTCAAATAGTTGGCACATACTTGCCAGGTCTAATCCGAGGAGGTTGATTTTGTTAGTGGGTATGGGTATTGGGCTATTTGTCATCTGTGTAAAGTAACAAAATTGGGGAAAATCGTCAAATCTTGAATTCAAATCATAACCGCAACTTTGTTAATCAAATAACCTAAAAAATTACTCTAAAATCTTGTTAGGGAATTACAACAACGTAATATAATTTTTGTACGCACAAAGCTGGGCTGATGATCTGATTTTTTGATATTATATATTCGCATTAAATAACTAAAGAGCCAATAATCATGCTAAGTCATCAAGCCGTCCTAAAATTACAACAGGAAAATAGACAATTACGCAGAGCTACTGAATTTGCAAAATTCCTGAAAGATGTAGTACTGTTTTTGCCTGAAGTTAAAAAGCCCGTATGCTTTATTAGCTATGCTTGGGAGAATAATAAAACTCAAGCGGGCCAAGCTTCCAATGCAATTTGGCATGCACGACTGTCGCGCATTAAAGAAGATTTAGAATTTCTAGGCGCTGAGGTTTTTTTAGACATATATGATATGCACGGAAATATGCCAGCGCAGATGCGAGAGAATATTAAAAAAAGTGATTTTATTTTTTTAATTGGCACACCGCGGCTGATGGTCAGGTTAACAGAATCCCCACCCACTAATGCCGCATTTGAGTGGGAAGAGATTAAAGCAAAACTACAAGATTCGCCACATTGTTTGTTGCCGTTATTATTTGAAGGTGAATTTGGTACAGCTTTTCCGCCAGAAGTTTCAGATGAGTTATTAGTACGTGATATGCGCGATCAAGATGCACATGAAACCATTATTGCAAGACTGGGTAATCCTATGGGAATTCTTCCGAATATTTTTGGCTTAAATACCCTTCATTCAACAGACGCAATCATGCAACGATATCGCACGAGTTGGGAGAGGCTAAAAATAGCTTTGGATTTAATCGAGCATGAAATTCGTGCGCAAAATTTTCCGCAACTACCACGACCCGCCTCACCTAGTGCGGAAGAATATTGCAATCAAGGAATGGCAAAAGAAAAACAAGGTTTATTAACGGATGCTTTTCAAGCTTATTTACGTGCTGGGCAAAAAGGTAATACTCGAGGACGCACCAATGCTGCAAATTTCTTATTACATGGAAGAGGAACTGCTCCTGACAAATTACAGGCCGCAAAACTTTTCGAAGAAAGCGCAAATGAAGGCCATGCCCGAGCCATGCTGAGTCTTGGTGTTATGTATGAAAAGGGAGATGGTGTGCCTGCTAATCCTGTAACTGCAAAAACCTG
>JBEKTV010000218.1:0-3305 GCA_049515675.1 Gammaproteobacteria bacterium
AAGCCTTGCGCATATTATGCAATAAATACGATGCCTTATTATTAATCAACGATGACATTGAGCTTGCTAAAATTTGTAATGCTGATGGCGTACATTTAGGGCAATCTGATGTTGCGCTGGTTAAAGCACGGGAATATTTAGGTGAAAATGCCATTATTGGCATTACCTGTCACGACAGTTTGGAGCTTGCTCAAAAAGCAGTAAATGAAGGCGCAGATTACATTTCTTTTGGTTGCTTTTTTCCCTCAAAAACCAAACCCCAAGCTAAACCCGCGCCTTTATCTGTTCTTACAAAAGCCCGGGAACAATTTAAGCTCCCAATAGTTGCAATTGGTGGCATTACCCAGCAAAATGCGCAATTATTAATACAGGCCGGCGCTGATTTGCTTGCTGTGAGTGCTGGATTATTTGATAGTCCAGATATTGACCTGTTGTCTGGTCAGATATTATCTATGATAAACTCTTAAGTACTTGATCTCATTAATAATAAAATTTATGTAAGTAGTTGTAAAACTTGCTGTAAGTTGATAGAATCTAAGGGTAAATAAAGTTATTTGACTGGTTTTAATGTGTTGAATATGTTTGTGCTTGCTGCTTTTAATACTGCTGCTAACGATAAGCATGCAGATCAACGTAAAGTAAAGTTTTATCAATTGATGATAAAGTTTCTAAATGATGAAAAGCTTGAACCTAGAGATGTTGATGATTTTAACAGTTTGAATCTTCCCAAAGACCCAGTTTCAATAAAATTGTGGTTGCCGCAAGCTATTGTACGTAAAGTTACTATCTTTCCTATAGTAGCAACTTTAGCTTTAACAAAGCTTCCAGAATGGATAAAAGAAAATAGTCCTAAAAAAGAAAATAGTCTTGAAAATGAATATGTTTTAATCGACAAGCCTAACCCTGAAGATACTGGCATGTTTAGAAGCGTTTCATCATCGAGTTTAAGTGCACAGAGTAGTGAGCCAACAGATTTTATACAAGCTTCATCTGAAATTAAGATTTCATCGGAGCGCCAAGAATTAATTAAAGTAATAAAAAGCAAATTGACTTCGAGTTTAAGATTTATAGAAAGTGACATTGATAGAACATTCAAAGATGAATGTTATAATTATTTAATAACAGCATTACGTGATTCAAATAAAAAAATATCAGTCATTAGACAAAAAGTGATAATTGTTAACGGGCAAGGTAAAGATATTCGTGATATGGAGGATAGTGGTTTAACGAGTTTACTTAATGATATTCAGGAAAAAGAGGAAAATACAAAGAAAACTGCGTTAAAAAAAGCGCAGGCAGATCGAGAAGTTATTATAAAGGATATGGGGTTAATAGTTCTTGAGATATATAGATTGTCGGCCTTGAACAAAAAATGCGATGAAAAAATAATCAAGTCATTAATCGTAAATTTTGCTATTTTCCATTTTCTGCAAACTGTATTGTTAAAAAATTATAATGATTCTAATGAAGTAATTTTAACTTCCATTGAAAATGAACTGAAAGAAAAATTAGATCCCAGCTCTCCTAAGCGTGTGTTAAATATAATTTCACAAAATTCCAATATCCTTGTAACTGAAAATACACTCACCGTTTATCTTGCATGCCAAGAAGTTAAAACCCAAGATACTTGTTTGCCAGAGGGTATATCACAGACAACGATGGATTTAGTGACCCCTGAAAAGATTGCAGACCGGCTTAAAGCCACACATGCTGTAAAAACTTACATTATCGATGAGCAAAATGAATGGAACAACGCAGTTACACAGGCTATTAAAGATACAAAAAGTCAAATTCGTTGGTTAAAAGTAAATTTAATATTTCATGATATATTTATTGCGATCTTTGGTGGCCAACTGAATTCGAGAAGTCAGCGTGTATTTGATGCGGATGGTATGATTTTGAGAAGAAAAATTGCCGTTTTAACAGAGTTTAAAGATATGTTAGAAGATTTTGATCTGAATAAGCAAACTCAGAGTGTTGCCAAGACAAGCTTAAATAAATGGGCATTGCAATTAACAGCTTCTGGGCTAAGAAAGAATTCTTTGGATGCGAAAATTTCTGTTTTAGAAAAGCATAGAGATAAGAGTATGGAAAAATCTGGGGTTGAAACTGATTCAGCTTTGATTGTAAAAAAACTTATATTAGGGCCGGTACGTAAGCCTAGTCATTAACAACATGATTTGCTTAAAACGGTCTCACTACTGCCAAAACAATAATCGCAATTAAAAACACCACCGGAATCTCATTAAAAATCCGATAAAACCGACTTGAATGTCGGTTTTTATCTTTGGCGAATTGTTTTAGGTAATAGCCACACATATGATGATAACCAATTAATAATACGACTAATAATAATTTGGTATGCATCCAACCAGCAGTTTTATAAATGGCCCAGTTACTGCCTAATAATCCTAGGCCGAAAAATATCGTCAATAGCATGCAGGGAATCATGATGTAGTAATAGAGTTTTCTCTCCATCACCTTAAAACGCTCAAGGCTAATGGCATCACTTGCTTCTGAGTGATATACGAATAAGCGGGGGAGGTAAAATAGCCCTGCAAACCAGCAGACTATGAAAATAAGGTGGAAGGCTTTAATCCATAACATGGCAATTCCTCTTGGTTTAAATGAAGGGGGTATTATGATACAATGCGCTAGTCAAGTAAATGTGAGATTTATACATGTCTGATGCAATGCTCAAATCTGAACCTGCTGCGCCTACGCTGGATTTTACCCTAGCGGCTGCGCAAAAAGTCTATTCGCTTATTCAAGAAGAGGGTAATCCTCAATTAAACCTACGCGCTTATATTGTTGGCGGGGGTTGTTCTGGTTTTCAGTATGGTTTTACCTTTGATGAAGTGATTAATGCTGACGACCAAGTTATTGAAAAAAATCTTGATGATGAGGACGATGAAGGCGGCACTGGCGGGCGTGGGCTGGTGAAATTATTAATCGACCCTATGAGTTTTCAATATTTAATGGGCGCGCAGATTGATTACACTGAAGGCATTGAAGGTGCGCAGTTTGTGATCCGTAATCCTAATGCACAAACCACTTGTGGTTGTGGTTCTTCATTCTCTGTATAAATATTTTGGATGATTAAACATGGAAAAAAGTTTGAATAAAATTCTCCAAGGTTATAAAGATTTTCGTGATAAATATGCACATGGCGATCAATCCGTGATGCAGTATTTATCCCATTATGGGCAAAAACCAAAAATCATGGTGGTTGCCTGTTGTGACTCACGTGTTGATCCTGCTTTAATTTTACAATGCGATCCGGGTGATTTATTTGTCGTGCGTAA
>JBEKTV010000219.1:0-2811 GCA_049515675.1 Gammaproteobacteria bacterium
TGCACGTAGTCATTTACTAGAAATTCTGCCATTATTAAAATCACACAATATAGCTTATCACGCTACAGAAATTGAGCCGCTCTCAAAACAACCGGTAATACAGGATTTATTGGCGTTAACATTCGCATTATTAGATTGCGACGACAGATTGGCTTGGCTTGCTGTATTACGATCCCCCATATGTGGTTTACCTTTAGATCAAATTGAAATTTTAGCTAATGATCAAACCATGCGCATTTGTGATATCATTCAAAATGTAACGGTGCTAAATTTACTGACCGCAGAAAGTAGGGCGCGTATTACACGTTTAGCACAAGCATTAATGCCCACTTTAAATGCACGCGCGCGTATGCCACTGTCAAGATGGCTTGAAAGTGCTTGGCTTGCAACAGGCGCTGCATTTTATACCACACAAAAAGATCTTAATAATATCGCAGCCTATTATCAATTATTAACAGATTTAGAAAATGAATATGGTCATGTGGATTTGCATTTGATTAACGAACATATTGAAAAATTATTTACAGATGAATTAACAGTAAGTGACAATCCTATTCAAATCATGACTATTCATAAGGCAAAAGGGCTAGAGTTTGATGCTGCATTTTTACCAGGATTATCGAGAAGACCTGCAATCAATACGCCGCCATTATTGCGTTATATTGAGCAAACATTAGATGCGGGTACGTATTGGCTATTAGCACCAATACATGCCAAAACAGCAGCTCATGATCCCATTTATCAATACTTAGCTCGCTTAGAAAAACATCAACAAGCCTTTGAAACACAGCGTTTATTGTATGTTGCTTTAACCCGCGCAAAATATCAATTATATCTTTTTGCAGTGGTCAATGATGAAGAATCACGCGTATCATCGCAAAGTTTATACGGTTTGCTTGCACCGCATTTAGATCCTCGTCATTGCGAAGATTTAAAGATTTCTAATGACGAAAATCTAAAGGCTAGCACTAACGAAGTTATAAACCAGAGAATTCCACTTGCCTGGAAATTACCCAAACCTTGGCATGAATGGTTATATCAGCAGCCCGCTGAAATCATTCTAGATAATACCGTGGACGTTACAGCATTTCATCCTCAGACTATTATGAAAAAACAAGTCGGCGTATTATTGCATCGTATTTTAAAATATTTTGCTGAAACAGGCGACAAGCATTACTCTATGGATAAAGCCAAAATCCAATTGCTGGAACTTGGTGTTGCGAGCACACAAATAGATAATGGCTTGAATATTTTATCGCAAGCCATTAAAAATATTTTAAATGATGAAAAAGGCCAGTGGATTTTGCAGCCGCATCAAGATGCCTTATGTGAACATGTATTACACACTTATTATAAAAATAAATATACTCGCATGGTCATAGATAGAACTTTCATCGCTGATAATATTCGCTGGATTATCGATTATAAAACCGGGCAAGAAGCAGAAGATCACAGCGCGCAATTAAAAGCGTATCAGCACGTTATGCAAAAAACTGACCCAAGACCTATTCGTTTAGCCTTATATTTTCCACTTACCTGTACCTGGAAGGAGTTAGAATGAAACAATTAAAACATGCACTCGTGGTTGCCATTTCATCACGCGCACTATTTAATCTCGAAGAATCACATCATATTTATGAAACCCAAGGTGTAGAAGCTTATCAAGCCTATCAAATTAGCCATGAAAATAGTCCACTGGCACCAGGTTCTGCTTTTCAGTTAGTGCACAAATTATTGCATTTAAACGAAGGTCAAACAGACCCGCTAGTAGAAATTATTTTGCTCTCACGTAATAGCGCAGATACAGGACTTCGCGTATTTAATTCTATACAACATTATGGACTTAATATAACTCGCGCAGTATTTACAAGTGGTGAGACACCTTATCCTTATGTCTCTGCATTTGGCGCACATTTATTTTTATCAGCAGATCCTCGCGATGTCAGGCAAGCGCTGCAAGCAGGATATGCTGCGGCAACCATTGTATCTGCGGTGAATAATGCTAATCATAATGATGAGTTACGTATTGCCTTTGATGGTGACGCAGTTTTATTTTCCGATGAATCTGAGCGTATTTATCAAGAACAAAGTTTAGAAGCATTTAATGAAAATGAAGCACAAAGCGCAGATAAGCCTTTATCTGGCGGTCCATTTAAACCAGTTCTCGCTGCACTTGCGCATATTCAAAGTTTATTTCCAGCTGATGGTTCACCGATTAGAACAGCGCTGGTTACAGCCCGCAGCGCGCCTGCGCATGAGCGCGTGATTCGTACATTACGTGCATGGAATATTCGCTTAGATGAAGCCTTATTTTTAGGCGGATTAAATAAAGCAGAATTTTTACGCGCATTTGGAGCGGATGTATTTTTCGATGATCATCCCGCACATATTGAAGCCGTCCAACAACATGTAACTGCAGGACATGTACCGCACGGTGTGATTAACGAATGTTAGAAAAAAAAACACCCCGTTATTTCGGGGTGTAAATCCAATTGTAGTTGGAGATTGACATTGCTAATAATAATGTCATGCCAACAAAAATAAAACAGCAAATTTCGCTTTGTAGTGTAGGAGATCAGCCATAATAATTGGTTAATATTCGAGCGGATGTTAATGTTTTGTGATTGTTGTTTTAAATTGTTTTAAAAATAAAAGGGCGAATGATTATTCGCCCTTACACAGACATGAACTATTTAGCTAGCAGCTTGCGTACCGATTGCTTTAATCTTAGCATTCAAGCGACTTTTATATCTCGCTGCTGCATTTTTATGAATTAAACCTTTAGTAGCTAAACGGTCAATAATAGGCTGA
>JBEKTV010000220.1:0-2778 GCA_049515675.1 Gammaproteobacteria bacterium
CGATGAATGGATAATATTCGTAGCACCAAAAATTCTAGGCGACAAAGCGCGCTCATTATGCACATTAAACAATGTCACGCAATTATCGCAAGCTGTCAATTTAGAAATGAAACAGCATTTTCAATTAGGCGAAGATTATTGTTATATCGCAAAGGTAAAAAAATAAATGTTCACAGGCATCATTACACATTTAGGCAAAATCACTCGCAAAGAACATCTAGGCGCTGATTTACGTTTAACTATTGCAGCTGATTTTCAAGATATAGAATTAGGCGAGAGCATCGCCATTAACGGCGTGTGCTTAACTGTTACCAAATGGAATAAAAATGAATTTTGCGCAGATGTCTCACAAGAAACCATACGTTGCACCGCACTAAAAAAATTAAATGTAAATGATAAAGTAAATTTAGAGCGCAGCATCAAAGCAAGCGATCGTTTAGGCGGCCATTGGGTCAGCGGCCATGTCGATGGTTTAAGCCGCATTCTTGAAATCCGCATGCAAGGACAATCACGTTTTATACGCATGAGTATGCCACAAGATTTAAGCCGCTTAATTGCCGCCAAAGGTTCTGTGACCTTAGAAGGCATAAGCTTAACAGTCAATACCGTGACAGACAGTGAATTTACAATCAATATTATCCCGCATACGTGGGAAAATACTACACTACAAGATAAACACGTAGGTGATGAATTGAATTTAGAAGTCGACGTATTAGCACGATATGTACAAAGGTTAATCACAAAATGAATCATTTAAATACTACGCAAGAATTAATTGATGATATTCGCCAAGGCAAAATGGTGATTATCATGGATGATGAAGATCGTGAAAACGAAGGTGACTTAATGATGGCGGCAAGTTTTGTTGATGCGCAAGCCATTAACTTTATGATCCATCACGCACGCGGTTTGATTTGCTTAACACTCACAGAAGATCGCGCAAAAAAAATTAATATTAGCACTATGGTTGAAAAAAATACCGCACACTTAGGTACTAATTTTACAGTATCCATAGAAGCCGCCCATGGTGTTACTACCGGTATTTCAGCGCAAGATCGTGCAACTACTATTAAAGCTGCGGTGGCGCCTTACGCACAACCAGAAGATTTAGTACAACCTGGACATATTTTCCCCATCATTGCCAAAAAAGGCGGCGTATTATCACGCGCAGGTCATACCGAAGCGGGTTGTGATTTTACCCAGTTAGCAGGACTTGAGCCCGCTGCGGTAATAGTTGAAATATTAAATGAAGATGGCACTATGGCGCGTCGCCCAGATTTACATCAATTTGCTAAGCAACACGGTTTAAAAATAGGCACTATTGCTGATTTAATTCATTATCGCCTCAACCATGAAAAACAAATTAAGCGTATTGAAACGCAAACAGTAGATACATTTTTTGGCGAGTTTAATTTATATGTTTATCGCGATGAAATTGCCGGCGCGCTTCATTGTGCTTTAGTCAAAGGGGACATTCATGCAGATAAACCTTGTAGCGTGCGTGTACAAACAGCTAATTTAGTCGATGCCTTATTGCTAAAACCCAAAGGCAAACGCTGGTATTTAGCCAAAGCCCTAGACTATATTTCTAAAGAGGGTGGCGTTTTGGTATTATTAAATGAGCAACATCAAGCAGCCGATTGGTTACAACAAATCAGCGCATTTAATCAAGAAAATACTGGCACTTTACCTAATTTACGCCACATTGGTTTAGGCAGTCAGATACTAGCAGATTTAGGCGTAGGTAAAATGCGGTTATTAAGTAGCCCAAGAAAAATGAGCGCTATTTCAGGTTTTGGTTTAGAAGTCGTAGAATATATATCACTTGAGGAGAAATAAATATGCACGCCATGCAAATCATAGAAGGTCATAATCAACATCCAGACAAACCCGTTGCAATTGTGATGTCAAGATTTAATAGCTTAGTTGTGGATAATTTATTAAGAGGCGCACTGGATGCATTTAAACGTCACGGCGTTGTGGCATCAGAAATTGCGATCATTCGCGTGCCCGGTGCATTTGAATTACCATTAACCGTACAACAAATCGCAGCACAAAAAAAATATGCGGGTATTTTAGCATTAGGTTGTGTCATTCGTGGTGAAACACCGCATTTTGAATATGTTGCCGGTGAATGTATAAAAGGTTTACATCAAATATCACTAGCGCATCAATTACCTATCATCATGAGTGTATTAACCACAGATACAGTTGAGCAAGCACTGGATCGCGCAGGCGGTAAAGCCGGCAATAAAGGTGCAGATGGCGCAATTGCATTACTCGAAATGATCGATTTATTAAAGAAGATTCCTCATGAAGAAAAATAATTTAGGTCGACATAAAGCGCGCCGCTATGCTGTACAAGCGATTTACCAGTGGCAAATGAATGCCATGCCAACGAATGAAATTATTCAGCAATATTTTGCACAAAAAAATAATGAAACCTTTGATGGTGATTATTTTATTGATATATTAAATGGCGTTGTTAATCATTGCGACCAATTAGATCAAATACTCGCGCCGTTTATGTCACGCACTATCCATGAAGTTGACCCGATTGAGCGCGCAGTATTACGTCTTGCCACTTATGAATTTTTATATTGCTTACAAATCCCTTATAAAGTGGTTATCAATGAAGCCTTAGATTTAACCAAAATGTTTGGCACACAAGAAGGGTTTAAATTCGTTAATGGGGTTTTGGATAAAGTAGCACAGCAAGTGCGCAGCGCGGAAATAAAAGCATAAAACTATTTAAACACAATCGTTTTATTGCCATGT
>JBEKTV010000221.1:0-2768 GCA_049515675.1 Gammaproteobacteria bacterium
GTTGGGTGGTCGGTGTAACATTGTATGGGACAGTATTTATTTGGGGTGTTGTTGATAATAAAGTAAAGGTTTTGTGTCGTTACGACTATGAAAACATGCAAGCTATTAATTCAATAACTCTATTGGGGAATGGTTGGCTAGCTACAGGGTCAGTTGATTGCAAAATAAGACTCTGGTCTCTAGGGGGCTATGTGGGTACTTCAAGGCCAACTGATAATAAAAAAATAGCTCATTTCTCATCCAATATCAAAATGTTTTTAATGAACAATCAATTGCGCATTGAGCAAGTCCCTTTAATATTTAACAAAAATATTGCTAAAGACTTAACTAGTCTGGATTTATCAAATACAGCAATTAATGATCAATTACTTGCGGCGATCTTAGACTGCTGCCCGCGTTTGGTACATATAAAATATGATGGTTGTTCAGAATTAACTGAAGTTGGGAAAAACATGATTGCAAAGCGACAAAAGCATCTTCATGACATTATACAGAAGCAACCCAGCAATGTAACCAGGAGAGATGATGCGCTGCCTGCAACTACTAACACACATACCACTAAAGGTTGGATGCCATCGTACACTACTATTGCGATTGCAGCCACTGCTTTAGGCGTTGGAGCAATAATCACATATGGATATAAAAAATATAAAAAACTATGATGCACCTGGAGGTTTTGGACTTGGACTTGGACTTGGACTTGGACTTGAACCTGATTTTGAATCATTTGATGCTTCGGATGTAGGTTTAACAGTGTTTGCAACTTCCTTTACCCTATCAAACAAAGGTGTCATCCAGCGCTTTTCATCTATTTTTACAACGAGAGCTGCTGTTGCTCCTATACCAATTGCTAAACCTGTAATTGCAACTATCGCTTCAGCGACAACTTCACCGAGCATAGCAACTAAAAATATTTCTGCGATACCTCCTGTAAATACAAGAGCAAGTACACTTAGTGTTAAAAATAATCCCACTATCAAATATGCAAGCATTTTTCCTGACGCATCATATTCTTTCTCTATCTTAGGCGCGAGCGCCAAAAATTTTTGTGCATTTTCTTGAGTTGGATTTTCAATATATTCTTTAGTGGTTTTTGCTGTTTCGGTCAAAAGTTCAAGATTAGCGTCTGGTTTATCCTTCCATTTGTCAATTAGATCATGCATGCCCTTCACAAGTTCAGGTGCATAACGTGGCAAATTGCTGCCGATTTTTACTATGGTATTATTTAGTAATAAAAGAGCACTAATACATTCTTTTCTTTGTTCATCCCTGATCTGTTGTGCTGTTAAATTTTCATATTTTTTAATATCACCAGTGAGTATGTCATACATTAATTGATTACTTGCGGTCAATCCAACCCATTCAAACCCTTCCTCACCCTTTTTTGAATTAAAAGCATAGGCTGTGTATATTGAGCCAGGTATACGATTACGGTTTTCGTTGTTCGTATAATTTTTTGCCTCACTCACACATGTGACACCATGTTCATTTTCTTCAAAATATATATTTGTCTCTGAAGGTTCTACCACGTAACCTAAAGCAATAAATAAAAGCGTTTTTGCTCCATCTGCCATGCTTACTTCATAATAATCCATCGCATTACGCAATTTTTCATTTCCGCTTAACAACTCGACCCATTCTTCTTGAGACTTTTCTTTTCCATTAAAATACACATGGACAGTAGGACCGCGAAATAATTGTGGATCTGCATGTCTTCCTTCACTAACGTTTCCTTTACGTACTGCTAGTTCATATTCTTTTTTTGTGGTTTTTTCAAGAGGGAAGCTGCTTTGATCTGGAAAATATTTTGATTCATCTTCAAGTTCATGTAGTCTGTTTTTTGCTGTTTGTGATTCTTGTCCAGTAGAGCTTGTTATCATTGGTCTGATACGTTCAATTTCTTGCTCTACTCTATTTTTTTCACCTGCTACAAATTGCTTTCTTGTGTTTGTTAATTTTTTAAAATCTATAGAGATAAATGTTCCTGATGATGTGTTAACTTTAATTAATGCATCATTTTTTTGATTGAACTGAACAACCCTGTTTTCTAGCTGTTTGATTTTTTCTTGTTTTGAAACAAGCTCATGGTCATTGTTCACAACCCGATCTTTTTGTTCATTCCCTTGTCGTATAATACTTCTAATTTCTTCAATATGTGCCTTTATAGTGCCTTGAGACTTTTCTGCAGCGGTTTTTAATTCATTTTCCCAATATTTTACTTTTTGTTCTAGCTGTCCATTAATTTTATCGATTTCTTTATTAAGCGATTGATTAATGAGTTGAAGAATTTGTTCAATAGACGAAACACTCCTTTTTTCAAGTTTTTCATAAAATCTGGGATCTCGTTGCATCCAATTGGCAAGTAAGTAATATAAAGGCTCATTTATATTTTTATGGTCGCTTAAAAAGCTACGATCATTTGGTAGAGAATATGCCAGTATATCTCGCAATACCCGATTGTAGTCAGTGTCTTTTATCGAATTATCTTGACCGCTTGGCATAGTAGAACTCACTTTTGTTTATTTTAATAGTATACCTTGCGCATATTAAGATTCTCTTAAGGTTTACTCGTATCTATTATATATATCGGTATGTTTTATAACATAATTAAGTGCTTTTTAGGTCTTGGATGGATAGATCGTGGGTAAATTTTAAGGGCTGGGGACTTTTATCATTATGTATATGATATTAAAAGAATTATTCAATCCCCTAAATTAAATCTGTTATAAAACTCTACTAAAGAAATGATAGGATAGTCTTCACTGTAT